>DASXPQ010000162.1:0-9816 GCA_036493575.1 Pirellulales bacterium | reverse complement strand
GACTCTCCTGGAGGAGGCCTTCCCCATGGTTTGGATCACCGGCGAGATATCCAACTTCAGCCAGCACAGCCCGTCTGGCCACTGCTATTTAACACTCAAAGACGAGCAATCGCAGATCAAAGCGGTCATTTGGAAAGGCACAGCCCAGCGTGTTCGCAGCGAGCTTCACGACGGCTTGGAGGTGATCATCCGCGGGCATTTGGATCTGTATGCACCTCGCGGCGAATACAAGCTGATCGTCGAAGAGTTGCAATTAAAAGGCCTAGGCGCGCTGGAACTGAAATTCCGCCAGTTGCATGAAAAATTAACGGCCGAAGGCCTCTTCGCCCCAGAGCGCAAGCGGCCTCTACCGACGTTCCCGCGCCGCATTGCATTTGTGACCAGCCCCACCGGGGCGGCGATCCGCGATTTTCTGGAAGTGTTGCGCCGCCGCTGGCACGGCGTGCACGTGCTGGTTGTGCCGGCCCGAGTGCAAGGCATTGGCGCGGCGGAGGAAATTGCCGCGGCCATTGCCGCGGTGAATCAACTGGCAATTCCAATCGACATTCTGGTCGTCGGCCGCGGCGGCGGCAGCTTGGAAGATTTGTGGTCGTTCAACGAAGAGATTGTCGTCCGCGCAATTCATGCCTCGCGCATTCCGGTGGTGTCGGCCGTGGGTCACGAAATCGATGTCACGCTGGCCGACCTGGTTGCCGATGTCCGGGCGCTCACTCCCAGCGAGGCGGCGGAACGGGTCGTGCCAGCAATGGAAGCAATCTACGCCACTCTGCGCGACCGGCAAGGTCGCCTTGTCGCGGCGTTACGCAGCCGCTCGCAGGAAGCGCGCAGGCGGCTCGAAGCCATTGAATCTCGCTCCGCCTTGAAAAAGCCATTTGACCGCTTGCACAATCTCGCGCAACAATTAGACCAATGGCAAACACGTTGCGGCCGGGCGGTGCGAGTGTTGCTCGATCACACCCGCCAACGCACCGCCGCTTTGTCGGGACACTTGCAATCGCTTAGCCCATTGGGCGTATTGGCCAGAGGTTACAGTTTGACCACTCGAATTGCCGATGGCCAAACAATTTTCGACGCAGCACAATTACACCAAGGCGAAGCCATTCATACCCGATTAGCGCAAGGCAGCATATTTAGCCGCGTGGAAAAAATTGAATCGCCGGACCTGCACACTGGCAACGGCGCGGAGTAACGAACGTGGCGGAGCAAAATCAAAAATCGTCGACCGCCGAACCCGTTTCCTTCGAGCAGGCTTTGACGGTGCTGGAGCAAATTGTGCACGACTTGGAAGAAGGCCGTTTGGGCCTGGCCGAATCACTGGCTCGCTACGAAGAAGGGGTGAAATTGCTGCGACAGTGTCACGGGCTATTGGAGCAAGCTGAGCGACGAATTGAATTGGTCACTGGAATGGATGCATCCGGCAAACCGGTGACTGAGCCGTTCGACGATGAAGCGACTTTCATCGAGCCGGAGGCAAAGTTGCCTCGCGCGCGGCGGGGCAAGGCATCAAAAAAAACTCTTAGCCAGCAAATTGACGAATCCGAATCAAGCGGTGAATCCGCCGACTCCGCAATGGACGAACCCGGCAGCCTGTTTTAGAATGTGTCTTAGAAACCCCGACCCCCACATTCCATGATCTCATGTAGCTCCGCCCTGTTGACGGAACAAATGGCGGCCGCGCGTCGGATGATCGACGCCGCGCTGGACCGCTACAGCAGTCTTTCGGACGATTGTCCCGACCAGCTTCGCGAGGCCATTCGCCACAGCCTGCTGGCTCCCTGCAAACGGCTGCGTCCCACGCTGGTTTTGTTTGCCGCCGAAGCTTGCGGAGCAACATGGGAAGTCGCCTTGCCGGCCGCATGTGCGGTCGAAATGGTACACACCTACTCACTGATTCATGACGATCTGCCGGCCATGGACAACGACGACCTGCGCCGTGGCCGCCCTACCTGTCATAAGGCATTTGGCGAAGCAACGGCTATTTTGGCGGGCGACGCTTTGCTGGCATTGGCGTTCGAGGTAATCGCCCGTGATACCCATCCGTCGACTTCGGCCGCAAAAGCGTGCGCCGCTTTGGCGGAAGCGGCCGGAGCTACTGCACTAGTCGGCGGTCAGGCCGATGATTTATCGCCTGAGCATTCCGCCGGAGATATCGCCACCTTGGAAAACATTCACCGCCGCAAAACCGGCGCAATGTTTCTGGTTTCTTTGCGATTGGGTGGTTATGCGGCCGGAGCGGACGACGTTCAACAGGCCACCCTGGAGCGCTTCGGCCGAAAAATTGGCTTGGCTTTCCAAATCGCGGACGATTTATTGGACGTTGAAGGAAGTGAAGAAGCTCTCGGCAAACGTGTCGGCAAAGATTCACAGCACGGCAAACTAACGTTCCCAGGTCTCCTAGGAGTGGAGGAAAGCCGTCGCCGCGCCGGGCGGCTCATCGACGAAGCCTGCCAGGCGCTAACGCCGCTAGGCGAAAAACACGCCGGACTGGAAGTTCTGGCGCGGTACATCGTGGAAAGGAATCAATGAATGGATACGTTGCTTTCTAAAATCACTTCGCCGCGCGATCTCGCGCAGCTTTCCGAAGCGCAGTTGGAGCAGTTGGCTCAGGAAATGCGCGATGCGCTGTGCCATTTGGTTTCCAATCGCACGGCGCACTTTGCTTCGAATTTAGGCGTGGTGGAATTGTGCTTGGCGCTGCACACCATGTTCGACTTCAGCCAGGATCGGTTAATTTGGGACACCGGTCACCAAATCTATCCGCACAAGCTGGTCACCGGCCGCTACCAGGATTTTCACTCCATCCGCACTAAAGGCGGACTCATGGGTTACCCTAACCCGGAGGAAAGTCCCTACGACTTGTTCATGACCGGCCATGCCGGCTGCAGCGTTTCCACCGCCTTAGGACTGAAAAGCGGCGACGACTTACTGGGCCATCCGCAGCGCCACAGCGTGGCCGTCATTGGCGATGGCGCCTTTCCCTCCGGCATTGTGTTCGAAGCCATGAACAACGCCGCCGGCCTCAAGAAAAAACTGCTGGTGATTCTCAACGACAATCAAATGTCCATCTGCCCGCGCGTCGGCGGCTTGGCCGCTTACTTGGACCAACTGCGGATGAATCCGTCATACTCCGGATTGAAACACCGCGTGGTCAATTTGCTCAACAAAATTCCCGTGGTGGGCGATCCGGTGGAGCGGCTGCTGGCGCAAATCAAAGATTCGCTCAAAGCCGGTTTGCACGGGGGCATGCTGTTTGAAGAACTCGGATTCCGCTACGTAGGTCCCGTCGACGGCCACAACATTGCAGCGCTACGGCGCTATTTGAAAATGGTGAAAAACGTCGATGGGCCCGTGCTGTTGCACGTATTTACCGAAAAAGGACACGGCTTTCAGCCCGCCGCCGCCGATCCGGTCTATTTCCACACGCCGGCGCCGTTTGACCCGGCTGATGAAAAGATTATTGCGATCAAACCCAGCGCTAAGGCGTACACCGACATGGCCAGCCTGGCAGTCCATCAACAGATGGAACAAAATCCGCGCGTCACAGTGCTTACCGCTGCCATGTGCCAAGGCAATAAGCTGGAAGCGGTGCGCGACGCCTTTCCCGATCGCTTCTTCGACGTCGGCATTTGCGAATCGCATGCCGTCGCCTTTGCCGCCGGGCAAGCCAAAGCCGGCCTACGGCCCATTGTCGATATCTACAGCACCTTCCTGCAGCGCAGCTACGATCAATTGTTCCAGGAAGTGGCGCTGCAAAACCTGCCCGTTACTTTTCTGATGGATCGCGCCGGACTGACCGGTCCCGATGGTCCCACCCATCATGGCTGTTTCGACTTGGGCTATCTGCGCGTGCTACCTAACATGCTGGTGCTGGCGCCCGGCGATGCGTCCGACCTGCCGGCAATGCTCGAGTTTGCACTTTCCTTCCCGGGTCCCGTGGCCATTCGATATCCCAAAGCCGTTGCCGAGGATGCCGCGAAAAGTTGTGCACGCCATGACGGCGACCGTGCGCCGATTGAACTCGCACGGGCGGAAGTGTTCGATTGGGGCCGCGACGGTACCATTTTGGCCTGCGGCACATTACTGACCAATTGCCTGAAAGCCGCCGCCAGCTTACAGGCCGACGGTTTAGACGTCGGCGTAATTAATATGCGGTTCGTCAAACCGCTCGACACCGAAACACTGCTCAAAGCTTTAGACGAAAGTCCGTTCGTGCTCACGGTCGAAGAGGGAGCGTTGGCTGGCGGTTTCGGAAGTGCGGTGCTCGAAGCGGCGGCCGATGCTGGAAGAAATACCACTCACATCTCGCGCCTTGGCATTCCCGACCGGTTCATTGAACACGGCGAACGTGCCGAATTGCTTGCCGACCTGCGATTAGACTCCGCCGGCATCGCCGCTACTTGCCGCACTTTGGCACAGCGTGCCGGAGTGCTGGCCTCATCGGCCCATCGGGCCGGATGAACCTGCTCAAACAAAAGAGCTCAATTGCTATACGACTCTTTCCTGTGCGGGGCTGGCGCTTTATGATCGACCCTGATCCCGCTCATCTACCTATGCACGTCTAACTTCCCTCAGGCCATTCCGTGTCCACCACTCGCCCCCGTATCGTCGTGCTTGCTCTGGGCGAACGGCCGCACATTGCCAGCGAAGCGCAGCGTCTCCGCCCACTGATCGAACAGGTAGCCGAGATAGTGCTGTTCGATCTGGAATTCAAAACCGACCTGTCGCAGATTAATGCCGACTTCGCCATTGTCATGGGCGGCGATGGTTCCATCCTCCGGGCTGCTCATCAAATGGGTAATCGCCAGATCCCAATTCTAGGCGTCAATTTAGGAAAACTGGGCTTCCTGGCGGACCTGTCGCCCAACGACTTGCTCAGCGTGCTACCACACGTTTGCCAAGGCTTTTATAAGGTCGCCGAGCACTTGATGTTCGACTGCAGCGTAATGCGGGCCGGCAAAGCAATCCGCCACATGCTGGGGCTGAATGAAGTCTGCATTTTGGCCGGCCGGCCGTTCTCCATTCTCGACGTAAACCTTTACGTTGACGCAGAATTGGTAACTACTTATAGTTGCGACGGCTTGATCATCGCCACGCCGATTGGCTCCACAGCACACAGCCTTTCGTCGGGCGGCCCGATCTTACGTAAAGATTTGCAAGCGTTTGTGTTCCTGCCGATTAGCCCGCACACGCTTACGAACCGGCCAGTGGTCGATTCGGCCGAACGTGTGTTCGAACTGGCCGTCACCGATCCGCATGCCGGCATCGCGGTGGTGGTCGATGGTGTCGAACTGAGCGGCCTGGCGGAAAACGATCGTGTGCGCGTGGAACGAGCCACACCCAAATTCAAGTTAGTGGAGGTGCCCGGCCGCAGCTATTATCGCACCCTGCGGGAAAAGCTCGGCTGGGGTGGTCGGTTGCGATCGGACGACAAACGCTGATTGTGCGATTTATCGAGGCACGCGATGCCTGCTCGAACGGAGTCGAGTTTCATGCTGTCAAGAATTTGTTCTTCAAGCTATTGGTTAATTCCCTGCGCGCTGGTGATGGCGTCGATCGCCGTGACAGTCGTGGCGGACGAAACCACCTCCCCGGCTGTGCCCGCGGGGCCAAAGTATGCCCTTCGCTACAAATTCCAACCCGGCGACATTATCCGTACCCAAATCTGGCATCAGGCAAATTCCGAAACCACGATTTCGGGCACTTCGCAAACAGCCGAAACAACCAGCGGTTCGATCAAGGTATGGCGCATTAAGAATGTCGAGCCTGACGGCCATATCACTTTCGAGCATTCGGTCGAAAGTGTCGATATGCGACAAAAGCTGAGCGATCGTCAGGAAATCACCTACAATAGCAAGACCGACAAAGAGCCGCCGCCCATTTATGCCGATGTAGCGAAAGACGTGAGCGTCCTGCTGACGGTTGTCACCATTGACCCATCCGGAAAAATCTTAAAACGAATCGATCGCGGCCAAAAAACGACCACCGATCCGCAAAATAGCGATATGGTGGTTCCGTTGCCGGCCGAGCCTGTTGCGATGGGCGAAAGTTGGAACATCCCGCAGGATGTTCCCATCACGCTAGAAGATGGCGATACCAAAGTCATAAAAACTCGGCAACACTACACGCTGGACAAGGTGGTCCATGGAGTGGCGACGATTTCGGTCGCCACGCAAGTGTTGACACCGGTGAATAATCCTGCCATTCAATCACAACTCGTTCAGCGATTGACGGAGGGGATGATACGCTTTGATGTCGATGCAGGCCGTGTTATTTCCAAAAAACTTGATTTGGACGAGCGCGTGCTCGGTTTCCACGGTGCCGACAGCAGCGTGCACTTCGTCGGCCGCTTCACCGAAGAATATTTGCCCACCACACCCAAAACGGCCTCCAAGGACTCTGCGAAGAAGTAAGTTCCGAGCAACCGCGCCTCAAACTTACGCCCAGCTCTTTACGCGTTTAGCCAGAATCGCAGTGACCCTGTCGCCGATGCGCGCCAGTAGCAACGTTACTTCTTCCGCGCCGTCACTGGAGCCCAGCACCTCGCGCCGGACTTGTGCCGGGTCCAAGGGCACGCCACGTTTCTTCACTTCTAACCTGCCAATCCCGCGGTTGGCCAACCATTGCTTGATTATCTTTGGCCGGTACGGCATCACTTCCAATACCTCAAAACAATCCAGAGCCACGCTTTGGGTCGGCTCATCGGCGGTGAAATAGGCAATGCCCGGAGCAATCGCCAGTAAACGATGCGCCGCAGCCAATGCACCCTCCAATTTCGCCGCTAATACCGCGGCATCGGGCTCGAATACATAACGGCCAATTTGCGCGGCTACTTCGCACGCCCGATTCGGCTCGGCAACGATGCCGACGTTCGTTGGCTGCCGGTCGACAGGGTAACTCTCACCTTCAACGGCAGGCCGGCGTAGAACCGTGGCGCGTCGACGGCCGGGATGCTTCGCCAAATCACCAAACCAGGCAACCAGCTGCCGGCACTGTCGGCCGCGGCCAATCCATTCCAATTCCGCTTCAGCCCAAAAAGGCTCCGTCAAATCGGCGGCCGGCGCCAGTTTGATTGCGGCATTCGGACAAATCCAAAGCAATCGCGCCAAAACTTCCGGACCCGGATCGTGCAATTCAACTTTCGTCGTCCGCCGTCCGGCTGGCCGGCGATCCGGGTCGATATGCCACGCAGCCACATTGCTCAGTGAACTAAACGCGTCAGCCACATCCGCCACGTCGAATTTAACCCCTCCCTGTCCGGCGTCGGACTTCAATCCATCGGCTTGGGACGACGCATCAGAACCACACGCCACCTTCAGATTGGCCTCGGCCAGAATCACCGCCGCGGGATTCCGGTCAACTGCCCACACACATCCGCGTTGCGCCAACGCCAGCAAATCGCCCCCAATGCCGCAGCACAAATCGGCCACTGGCTGACCCTCTTTAAAGCGGGCCGCTTTATAACAGGCGACCCATTGGTCCGTCGCCTGCTCCAGCGCCACCGGCAGGAAGAACATCCGCCCTGCCGCAACGAATTTGTCCGCAGCTTTGCGGCGCAATTCTGTCTGCTCCAAAACCAGGTGTGCTCGCGATGCCGACAATTGCTGCCGCAGTCTCGCGGTTAGAGCCGGCAGAGAAATCTGCCGTTCATCGACCGCCAAATGTGCTGTGTTCAGCCAGTTTTGAGCCTTGGGACTGACAAGCCAACGATAATCGTCCAAATCAGGCGGGTTCCCGCCCGGCTCATTGATCGTCGATAAGCGCGAATTCATCGATATTAACGCGGCTGTATTGCGGCTCATTCGACCATTCGATTGTTTGACACGTAATTTCCGGCCAATTAAAATCGACGTAGGTCGTTGATGTGACAAATCTTACGGTCAATCGGCGACTAACATTTCGCGGCGTATAGCTCCCGACCGTGCCCTACCGCATGATTTGGGTGCCAATCTGCGTAATACTTGTTTTAGTGCGGCACCGTCCCCTTTGAGGATTCCTGCAAATGGCTGCTCGTGAAAACCAAGGCTTGCAGATCGGCCTGATCATCTTCGTCACGTTAACCGTCTTGCTCAGCCTGACGACTTTCGTCTTTTTCCGCAACTATCAAAACGAACAGCAGCGATCCAAAGGCGCCTTAGAAAGTGAAGGCAAAGCGCGGCAAGCGCTTACCGACATGAACGCCGAACGTGACCAAATGATGCAGTACATCGGTTTTCAGCCAACCGAGAAGAAGGAGGTCGTTGACGATGCCTGGAAGAAAGACATGGCTGCTTTCCAGGCCCTGCGAACCGGCACCCTGCCCGACGACCAAAAAACCTACCGCAAAATGATGGATGGTTTGCAAGGCATTATTCGCTCCCAACACGCACAGTCAGAAAAGCAAGCATCCGATTTGCGCGATGCCAAAGCCGATTTTGACCGCAAAACCGCCGAGTACGAAACCCAAAAGAAAACCCTTTCCCAAGAGAAAGATAAAACAGTTGCCGATTATCTGGCCGCCCGCGAAACCAACGAAAAATTGGTCAAAGAGCTCGAGAATTCCAAAACGGAACTCGCCGGCTTGCTGGACAAAAAACAAAAGGACATCGACAAGCAAAAGGCCCAATATGAGGGCGAAATCGCCGAAAAAAATAAGTCGATCGCCAAGCAGGAAAGCAATCTCCACGAACAACTCGAAGCCATTCACAAACTAAACAGCGAGTTTTCGGTTAACACACAGCCCAACGGCAAAATTTCTTGGGTGAACCAACGCGACAACGTCGCCTATATCAATCTGGGAAGCGACGACCTTTTGCACAAGCGAGTGACGTTCACCGTTTACGACCAAAACACGACCGATCCTTCCGCCATCCGTTCCGAGGCTTCCTCCGCCGCATCGTCCGCCGCCGTAGCGACCCTCTCCGATCGGCGACGCGAAAATGTCGATGGAAATCGCGCCGTGAACGTCGTCGTGAGCGAAGCCAAAAGCAAAGGCGTGCTCGAAGTAATTAACGTTACCGGGCCCCATTTGGCCGAATGTCGCATTCTCAACGACATGCCCTCGAATCCTATTTTACCCGGCGATTTGGTTTACACACCGCTCTGGCATTCAGGCTTGCAGCAACACTTTGCGTTGGCCGGCTTCCTGGATATCAACGGCGATGACATCAGCGACCTGGCGAAAGTGCTGGATCTCATTCGCGTCAATGGCGGCATCGTGGATGCATTTACCGACGAAAAGGGAAACGTCCAAGGAAAACTAACCAACGAAGCTCGCTATCTGGTCAAAGGGAAAAGCGAGCGACGCGAATTCAATTCGACCGGCTATAACAAGTTGGTCGATGAAGCTAAAGAGCTGGGCGTCGAAGCGATCGACTTGCCCAAGTTTCTCGACATGATGGGCTATACGCCACCCCGTGCGGCTCAGACCGACGTCAGTGGCCGTACGATGCACATTCCCGAAGCAGGCGAACCGACGGACAACTTCCGTGCTCGCCAGCCGCGTGAACGCACCAAGACGGGTTCGTCCTACTAAGGGCAACCAGCATCATTGCCGGGGCTAGCTCAATCCCTAGGCGTAGGCAGGAATGTGCCTGCCCGCTTCGCCCTGTCTATAGCCAGCCTCTCTAAAGCTCTGTAGCCGGCCTCTCTAGGAAACCGTTGCCGAGATTTCCGCTTGTCCAATCCTCGGGCAGCAGGTCTTGAAGCAGCTCCCCAAATCAACCCAGGTTGATTCCTGCCTTCAGATCGGAGTTGCTTTCCATGATCGCGTCGACCAGCGGGGCAGTTAGTGGCGTCGCCAGCGGATCGACCGTGGCCAGCGGATCGAACAGGCTGACT
>DASXPQ010000161.1:0-2880 GCA_036493575.1 Pirellulales bacterium | reverse complement strand
CGCTAGCGAATCTTCGCGGGCTTGCACCATGCGATCCCAGAGGCTTGCTTTCTGTGCGTCGGTCATCTCTGGGATCATCGCCACGTAAGCGTCGTAAGTTCGTTTGGTGCCGGGCGAACGGGTGATAATGTCGAGCAGTTCGGTGGTCTTTTGTTCGCCGATCTCCTGTTTCAAAGCGCGGAGAAAGCCCTGAATCTGCGGGGCGAACTGCGCGTAGATCGGATCGATTTTCTCGGTCATGACCGTCAGCGCCTTGAACTCGTCTTTCTGTTTGCCGTTCGTGTTGTCGCGCGCCGCATCCCATGCCGACCAAGCCGCTTTAAGCTCGTCGGCGACTTGCTGATTCCAGGCCCAATTGCGGCCAAAGTGCTCGGTGATTAACGCCGCAACTTTTTGCGTTTTGGCATCGTCGTCGAGTTTCAGTTGTGCGGCCAATTTCTTGCCCTTGCCGGTTACATCGCGCTGGATAGCTTCGGGCAGTTCCGGCGTCCACCATTTTGGTGCGTCTCCTTTGTCGATGGCGGCCTGCGTTCTGGCGGCAACGCCGGCGGCGGTTTCGGCCCGTGCCGGAGGGAGAGTCAGCCCGAGGACAGCGAGTGAAAGAACAATCCAAACCGATTTGTGCGCGTGCATGGCATGTATCCGATTGAAAAGCAATAGAATTGGCATCCTGAAAAAATAAGACGTGAGGTCACTGCGCTCTGAATCCATGGCAAATGGTCGACTGTATTATGGGGTCAATTCTCCGACAGTTACAACCGTGTGCATATTTTTTTGCCCAGTTTTATCCCGGACAATATGGCGCTGCCAGCAAACCAGCTACTAACTCCAAAATTGAATTGAATCACTGCGTGGACAGGTTATATTGAGGAGACTCGATAGGCGTAGTATTGGAATCGATCACGAAATCTCGCACGGAATCGTGATATGAACACTCGCAATCGGCGCGATTTTTTGGCGGATGTGGGTCGGGGGATGTTAGTCGCCTCGTTGGGCTCCGCCACTGCGTTCGAGTTAGGGCTTGCGCCATGTCTGGCGGAAGAATCCGGTGAGCGATTAACTTTCGGTCAGCTTGAGCCTCTGGTATCGCTGCTACAGGAAACGGCAGCCGATAAGCTGCTGCCCGTGCTGGTGGCAAAATTGCAGACCGGCGCCGATCTCAAAACCCTGGTGACGGCGGCGGCATTGGCCAATGCCCGTGCCTTCGGCGGCCAAGACTACACAGGCTATCACACGTTCATGGCGCTGATGCCGGCTTACCAAATTGCCGGCGAATTAAGCACCCAGCGTCAGGCGCTGCCTGTGCTAAAAGTTCTTTACCGCAACAGCAGCCGCATTCAGGAACAAGGAGTTCAACACCGCGATATTCTGCATCCGATGCAAGCGGCCGAATTAACTGAAGCCAGCCGCGGCGGCGAACTCTTGCGCGATGCGGTTCGAGCCGTCGATTGGGATGGCGCCGAATTGTGCTTTGCATCGATCGTGAAAGGATCTTCAGACGACACTTACAATCAACTCCAACTGGTTATCGAGGACGAAGCGGACGTACATCGCGTGGTGCTGGCCTGGCGCGCTTGGGCAATGCTGGGGCTGTGCGGCGCGGAGAACGCGCACACGCTGTTGCGTCAATCGGTCCGCTACTGTTTAAACACCGAGCAGTCGCTGCGCGATCAATCGCGTCCGCGCTCAACGGTGCGCGAACTTCTGCCACGGCTCTTGGATCAGTACCACCTGCTGAGCAAGCCTTTGGGGAACCGCCAAGCCGACGACCGCGCGGTCGAACACCTTGCGCGCGCCATCTTTTCTGGAACGCGCGAACAAGCCGCCGACGCGGCCGCCAATGCACTCGCCGACGGAATGCACTTCGAAGCCGTCGGCGAGGCGATTTCTCTGGCCGCCAATCTGCTGGTGCTGCACGATCCGGGCCTTCGCGCTGAAAATAGCTCGCCACAAAAACCACCAGGCTGCGTGCATGGAAGTTCTGTCGGCGTCCATGCATCCGATGCGGCAAATGCTTGGCGCAATATTGCCCGGGTGGGAAATCCCAGGAACCAAGTCGCCAGCTTGATCGTCGGCGCCTTTCACACGGCCGGACAATCGGGCTTTGTTACCAACGATCCGTTTCCATACGCCGAAATACTCGAAAAACTTGACGCGACAGAAAGCGATAAGCTCCTAACGCAGGCCGAGGAAGCGATTCAGCACAACGACCAGGCGCGTGCGTGCGCGGTTATGCATCGTTATGGCGAATTAGGGCTGCCGCCGCGGCCAGTGTTTGATTTGCTGGTGAAATATGCCGTGAGCGAAGACGGCGCATTGCACGCGGAAAAGTATTACCGCACGGTCACCGAAGAATTTACCACCACACGTTCCGCATTCCGTTGGCGGCAATTGGTGGCACTGGCGCGTGTGACGGCCAGCGAGAAGGGCTTTCCCGCCCCGGGCTATGCCGAAGCCTGCGAACTGCTGGGGGTATCCTAATTTGATGCCGCGCATTTAGAAGCCGAATGCTCGACTCATTTGGCCTTTGCAGAGCGTCAACGGCAAATCAGTAGGTTGTTTTTGTTTTTAGCTTTCTGATCCGACACGCCGTTCCATTCTCGTTCCGAAAGTCTTTGTCCAGTTTGATCGACCGATTGTGGCTTCTCGGCGAGTCAGATCGTATATTGGCAAAGTCATCTCGCTAAGCCGTTTCGCGCTTTCACTGACAATAACCTCGGGGAGTGAGTTATGGTTTCAGGATCCAGGGCACGGATGTTTGCAGCGACTTTTGCCTGCCTGTTGGCTCTAACAACCGCTGCGAGTGCCCAAGTTGCCGGCGACGCACTCGAGCAGGGGTTCGAAAATCCGCCAGACTCGGCCAAGCCGCGGGTATGGTGG
>DASXPQ010000160.1:0-4998 GCA_036493575.1 Pirellulales bacterium | reverse complement strand
AACTCTCCTGGCTTCGCTTGTCGTTGGTTGGACGTTAGACCACCGCAAGTTGTCACAACAGATCGACCACCTCAGGAGCGGCAACCGATTCGATTATGGCTTCATCGCCGCCGCCAACAGCCGCCATTAATTCACCTAAGCTCGATTCCTCTGACGTAAATCCAATCCCTTTTGTCATGCACCGTTTTGGTTCAACCCAGCAATTGCCGAACAATCATCACCGCGCTCCCGACAAAACACCTCCATTCTGTCAGCAAAATAAAAATCCCGGACAAAACCATAAACACTGACAATACTCCTGCACGCTAAATGAACCACTCAGCCTCCGCCTGGCGTTACTTGCACCGCGTACCGCTGACATTTAGGATGTGGGAAACCACTCATCCTGCCAATTAGCCCGCCGAGGTCCCGATGAAGCGCACCTTGTCCACCTGTCTGATAGCCTTTCTCTCGGCAGCATTTTTTTCGCTCCCGCCCGCCGCGATTGCTGCCGATCAAAAGGGCAAGGCGGTGGTTCTCTGGATCAGCATCGACGGCTGCCGGGGCGATTACGTCGACCGCGGTCAAACGCCGTTCCTCAAAAGTCTAATGGAGCACGGCGAGTACACGCAGCATTTGGTGCCCATTTTCCCCTCGCTGACATTCCCTAGCCACACTTCTGAAGCGACGGGCGTTGCGGCGGGCGTGCACGGTATTGTTTCGAATAAGTTTTACGATACGAGGATCGGTCAAGAATACAACTTACCCGGCGATCCCAGCCTGCTGCAAGCGGAGCCCATTTGGGCAACGGCCGCGCGCCAAGGCGTGCGCACCGCGGTATGGGATTGGCCACTTTCGCAAGACCAAACCAGATTGCCAGCCGGATCGGCTCGGGCCAGTGTTTTCGATTCCAGTGATAAGTTTGATGCCGACGCCACCGATGAGCAGCGATTGGAAAAATTGGTCGATGCCTATCGCAAGGATTGCGAAAATCCAGACAACAAACAGCCGCTGCAACTGTTGATGGGCTACGCATACGCCATCGACCACGCAGGCCACGGCGATGGTCCAGAATCAGAAAAAACCACTGAAGCCGCCCACCAAGTCGACAGTCTGCTCAAAAAGGTTGTCGGCGAAATATCCGACATCTTCCGGCAGCATATGCATCCCAATCAGGGAGATGCGCTGTACGTATTAATCACTACCGATCACGGGATGGACACCATCAAAACCCTGGTCAATCTGAAGCGGTTGATGGGCCGCGGCGACGTGGCTGCTCCCGATCCGGTACGTGCCGATTGGGCCGGCAGCCTGGCGAACATTTATTTGAACAACGTGCCCGGTGCGGAACGTGAAGAAGTTAAAGCATCGATTCTGGAGAATTTACGAAAGGCGCCGTATCTGAAATGTTGGGCCCGAGAGGAACTGCCCGAGAATTTTGCTTATGCCAATTCCACGCGCACCGGCGATATTGTCGTCAGCCTTGATCCAGGCTACTACTTCACCAGAAACGATATTCCCGGCCCCGTGCCGGTTGAGTCGGAAGCGCGATCGCTCAAAGGAATGCACGGTTACGATCCGGCGCTGGACGACAAAATGCAGGGCTTGATGGTTTTAGCCCGCTATGGTTCCGATCAGCCGGGCAAAGACCTAGGAAAGATCGACACGCTGCGAATCCATCCCACGGTGGCCAAATTGCTGGGCGTTCAACCGGCCAGCGGGGCCAAAGAACCGCCGTTGGGTGTGCCGCAGTAAGAGTCAAATGCCGCCGCAACTCCGTCGGCTTATTTAACGCGACTTGTTTTTTTCTTTTTTATACCCACCAGTGACGATTGCTTTTTCGCTTTCGTCTTCGCGGATTTTGTTGCGACAGTTGTGCCGGCTGCGCGAGACTTCTTCTCACTCTTGCCGAATGCCAATTCCCACCCTGTTGCATATGTTTTTGTGGGACCGGTGCGAATAACGGACATCTTTTCTCCTTTTCAAATTGCGACTTGTTCGTTGAAGGCGTTTTCCACCGTCTGCATCACACGGAAAACGACAGAAGTTAATTATCGTTTATGTCGCAAGCGGTCAAGGGCCTGCTTGCTGAGCAACCAAATCCCCTGCCGCTCAAGCCGTTCATCTTGCTGATCTTTTTGATCCAGCTCATTTTCCGCCGGTTCACGCTCCAGGAATCCAATTTTGGGTTTGCATCTGATTCTGATGTCGCGATAATTCACAGATCACACATTCATGCACGCGGCCCGTAGTACTGATCGGAGAAAGCAGATGAAAACCACAGCCACGCCTCAGGCTGATTCTTATTCCTCGCCAGTGTCTCGCACTGCCGGCGAAACCAATCGAAAACTCCGGTTGTGGCCCGCCGTCATCATTGTTGGAGTGTTTTGGGCGTTTTACTTTTCGATCGATCATGTGGAAATGTCGATGTTCGTCCGATTCATTTTGCGCTGGTCGGTGGAAGGGCTTGTCTTACTAAGTTTTGTCGTGTGGTGGCTGGCGTTTAGTCGCGCGCGCTGGTTCGATCGAATCGTGCCGGTGCTGGTAATGTTTGGCGGTGCTCTGGCGGCCGGCGCATTGGCCGATCAAAAAACGTTTGGCTCGATGGGTATTTTAGGTGTTCTGATGGCGGGGTTGCCGTTTGTGCTGACGGTGTGGTTAATTTGGCTGGCCGCCGGCAATCGGTTGTTGATGTTGTCGCCGGTCGTGCAGCGGATTGGTTTGTGTGCGTTGGTGTTGATTACTTGGGGGTGTTTCGATCTCTTGCGTTGGGATGGAATTGATGGCGGTCAACATTCTGCATTTGCGTTGCGATGGAGTCCGACTTCCGAAGATCGGTTTTTGGCCGAACATGCGGCCAACTCGGTTTTGCAAGCCGGCGGAATCTCTGCCGGCGGGCTGCATGTTCAGGCAACCGACTGGCCAGAGTTTCGCGGGGCGGGGCGCAACGGACAGGTTCATGGGGTAAAGCTGGCGACGGATTGGGAACATCAGCCTCCTAAGCAATTATGGCGGCAGCGCGTGGGGCCTGGGTGGTCGAGCGTCATTGTGGTCGATGGCAAGTTGTTTACGCAGGAGCAGCGCGGCGAGAAAGAAACCACTGTGTGTTACGACGCTGCCTCCGGCAAGGAGGAATGGGCTTACACCGATGATACGCGCTTTTTTGAGCCGCTTGCCGGCGCCGGTCCGCGGGGCACCCCTACGTTCGCCGAGGGGCGCATTTATGCTTTGGGCGCTACCGGAAAGTTGAATTGTCTGGATGCTGCTACCGGTAAGCGGATTTGGTCGCGCGACATTGTGAGCGATGTGCTTGCCGACGGAGCAAAGAAAACAACTCCGGCGCCGCAATGGGGATATTCCAATTCGCCGCTGGTTGCCGAGGGATTGGTCTTTGTGTTTGCCGGTGGGGAAGGCAACAAAAGTTTGCTGGCCTATCGAGCTGATTCTGGCGAGCCGGCGTGGTCGTACAATGCAGGGAGCGACGGATATAGTTCGCCGCAGGTTGTATCGATCGCTGGGCACAAACAATTGTTGATGCACAGCAATGCCGGGCTGATGGCGCTGGAGCCGAGCAGTGGAAAATTGCTGTGGCAATATCCCGCTGCTTCGAAGATGTTTTTGCCGATCACGCAGCCGCAGTTGGTCGGGACCGATCAGTTATTGGTGCAGTCGGAAAATGGCGTGCAGTTGATCAAATTGAGTTTAGATGGCGACACATGGAGGCCCACGCAGGCGTGGGATTCCAATGCGCTGAAGCTGACGCTCAACGATTATGTGGTGTACGACGGATGTATTTATGGGTTCGACGACAATGTGTTTTGCTGCGTCGATGTGGAAACGGGAAAGCGGAAATGGAAAGGTGGTCGGTACGGTTCCGGCCAGGTGTTGCTCCTGCCTGATCAGCCGCTGCTGGTCGTGACCACGGAAACCGGCGAAGTTGTATTGATTTCGCCGAACTCTAAAAAGTTGGAAGAGCTGGCGAGGTTCCAAGCGATTGAAGGCAAGACGTGGAATCATCCGGTGATTGCGGAGGGGAAGCTGTTCGTGCGCAATGCGGATGAAATGGCGTGCTACGAATTGACGATGCTGGCACCGCCGGCGGTTGCGGCGGCTTGCTGGGAGCCGATCATCCGATAAAATGCGCGGCTGCTTCGCTTGGAGAGCGGAGGCGCGGTTTGATTCACTAATATTACGGAGGCTGAGTTCATGATTTCGCGAAAAGTTTTCATCGCTTGTTCGATGTTTGGATTGGTGGCGGGGGCGTTGTGGCTGAGGGGAGCCGATGCCAACGCGGCCGATAATCAGAAATTGCCGCGGTGCTATTTGGATATTACGGCCGATGGGAAACCGTTGGGGCGAGTCGTGATTGAGCTGCGGTCGGACGTGGTGCCGCAGACGGCGGAGAATTTTCGGGCGTTGTGCACCGGGGAAAAAGGATTTGGATACAAGGGGAGCCCGTTCCATCGGATCATTCCCGGGTTTATGTGCCAGGGAGGGGATTTCACCGCGGGGAATGGAACCGGCGGAAAATCGATTTACGGCGCAAAGTTCGCCGATGAGAATTTCACGCTCCGGCATAGCGGGCTGGGGGACGTGAGCATGGCCAATGCTGGGCCTAATACGAATGGCTCGCAGTTTTTTATCTCGACCGTGAAAAACGATTTCCTGGATGGGAAGCACGTGGTGTTTGGAAAAGTGGTAAGCGGCATGGACGTGGTGAAGAAGATGGAGTCTTACGGTTCGGCGCCGGCGGGGACGACTTCCGCGAAGATTGTGGTGGCTGACTGTGGGGAGGTGAAGTGAGAGTCGCGACGTGGGAGTATTGTCAGTCTTGTCCGGGATTTTTAGTTCTGTGACAGAATAGGTTCCTTTTGTCAGGTGCACGGTTGAGCTATATGGGCACATGTGTACACTATAGCGCACGGGGCCGGATTGCAATGGAATTTTGGGCCACGTGAGTGTCGAGTGGAAAAAATGAGCCCAGGGGGTGCGACCCCTGGGCTTTTTTTGTGCGCTGGG
>DASXPQ010000159.1:0-3951 GCA_036493575.1 Pirellulales bacterium | reverse complement strand
GCCAATCCGATGACGCTGATGGAAAAGGTGAAGTTTAAGACGCCGCTGCCGACGCCGATTCCCGATCCGCTACCGTGTCTGGCGTATATTGGGCATGAAGACACGATGCGTTTGGCGTGCTGCGTGAAAGTGCATGGCGACATGACGGTGGTCACGAATCCGCCGGTCGAGTTGTTCGGCGAGAATTTTTTCAGTTGAGATTAAATTTGAGCCGCTGATTTTTTAGTTGATACATAGCGACTGGCCGCTTTCCTCTGTGAAACAAATTGTCGCCATTGTTAAGCCGTACTTAGCGGAGAAGGTGCTGGAGAGCCTGAAGCGCGCCCCATTGGAAGCGGTAAGCGTGTGCGAGGTGAAAGGGTACGGGCGGCAGAAAAGTTATCTAGATCAGTACGGCGATAGCGAATATTCGCTGGCCTTCTTGCCGAAAGTCGAACTGATTCTATGGGTCGACGATTCGCGGGCGGAGGAAATCTTGCGAAAGATTGTGGAAGTGGCCCGCACGGGCCGAATGGGAGACGGCAAGATTTTTATGCTGCCGGCGACGCAGGCGAAGACGGTGGATTTCTAGGCCTGAATGGTCGGCTTGGCGGGAGATTCGCACGGCCGAACTACTTGAGCGATTTGAGCCATTCCTCGAGGACCCAGCCGACTTTGGCGAGGGAGAGCGGAGAGCAGTGGGCTGGGTCGTCGTCTTGGGTGTGCCACTGGGGGTAGCTGGTACTGGGGCCGAAATCGCAAATGATGTCGCACGCAGGGATGCGGCCGAGGTCGTGGAGCATGACGTGGTCGTCGATAATTGGGCCGGGGGTAGCATGAGGCACGAATTCTTTGACTTTGAGACGGCCGGCGGTGTCCCAGATTTGATCGGTGAGCGGCTTGGAATCGGGCCACGTAATGCTGTTGAGCTCCATGGGCAAGCGCAGATTGATGCCGGCGATCATGTCGAGCACTACGGCGGCCACATATTTGTAAGGCGGCGGATCGGTGGCGTATTGGCGGGCGAAGTATTCGGAGCCGACGCAATAGTTGCCGGTGTCTTTGGCAGCACCTTGGTCCCAAAAGACTAGATCTTCACCATCGACGAGCAAGAAATCTACACCGTGGCGGCTTTGGAACTGCGGCATGGTTTTGCCCAATTCCATGAGGAGGGCGACGCAGGCGGCGCTGTCGTTGGCGCCTAAGAACGTGCCGCGGGGATTGCGGCGATCGCGATCGGGAAATGGGCGGGTGTCGTAATGGGCGCACAGCAGGATGCGCTGCTTGCGGTCGGGATGCCACTGGATGAGCAGGTTGGTCATGGGGACCGGCTCGCCGGTCATGGGATGGCGAGCGCGGAATTCCTGCTTGGTGACGGTGGCGCTGAGTTTTTGAAAGTAATCAATTAGAAATTTTTGCTGGGCGAGGATGGCTTGCGAACCGCTGGGGCGTGGGCCGAAATCGCAGAGCTGCTTGAGATAGGCGTAGGCCTGGGCGCCGTCGAAGGGGATATTCTCGAGCTTTAAATTCGATTGAGCGGCGGCAGCGTGGCCCAGCGTTTCAGCAAAGACAATGTAGCCGGCGACGCCGATGGCCGCGATCAGCATGATGGCCAGAAAGATGGTTTGGCCGGAGAGTTTTCCGGCGCGATGCGCTCCCTGGGCGTGAAGTTGTGCGTTGGCGTTGGCTGGCGAAGTGCGAGGCATACTTACATTCTACGAAGCGGGTGCGCAGGCCGAAAGGGAAATCGGTGGTGCAGCCCGAGCGGTGAACAAGTTTTGCCGGAACAACTTTGCCGTGCGGATTTAGGCGACGCGGCGGAACGGGTTGATACGTTTGACCCAAGCGGAGAGGCCGTGGCGGCGGGCGGAGGCGTGGGCGGCGGCTTCGTCGATGACCCAATTTAATTGCAGGACGCGGCGCTGGCCGGTGAACGATTTGTGTCCGTGCCAAGCGTTGGGTCCGTTGCGGAAGCAAAGGAGCGTTCCCTGCTCGGGCGGCACTTCGGCGAAGTAGTTCTCCAGGTCGTGCTCATCGCGCAGTAAGCGCAGGCGTCCGCCGGGTGCTTCCCAAGGGGCGTTCAGATAGAGGAGCACGGTGATCAATTTAGTTTTGCTGTCGGTGTGGATTTTGCCATCTTTGGCGCGGCAATGCCCGCGAACGGTGAGAGTGGCGGGGCGGCCCATCAAATCCATTTTGAATTTGTCGGCGAAGGCCTTGCGCATGGCGGGGCCGAGCAGTTCCTGGCTGAGCGAATCGAAGGCGGGGCCATAGGTTAACGTGCCCAAGGGAAAGCTGCCGCCTTGTTTGATATCGGGATAGTCGGCCTGGATGGCGTCGAGGCCCTCGGGCTTAATGAAGCGGGGCACAATGCAATAGTCGAAGGGCTTTTGTACGAGCGGAGTGCGACGGAAGGCATCGAGATCGAGCATGGACATCGGAAATCCTTTGATTGTCGGAGTAGAGTTTGTTGTGGGTGTGGATAATCGTCCTCACGCGGCGAATTCGCTGGAGTGCCAGTGCTGGCGAACCCAGGGGACGGGGCGGATCAAGCGAAATTTGCTGCGCATGCCGTGGACGGCATCGGGAGGTTTGGGCCGACCATGGAACACTACGATTTTGGATTGTGGCGACAACTTGGCGGTTGTGAACCACTGAACGGGCCACTTGGGCAAGCAGTGGCGCTTGAAGCTGCAGCACCAATCGTCGGGCCAATAGCGCAGTTGATCGGACTGCTCTAGTTTGTGCGTGAGGAAAGACTGATCGGAGCGGAAGTTGCTGCGGACTTCGTCTTGATGCGCAAGGAAGTGCTGCAATACATCGGCGTGCTTGCCAATTTCGTAGCGGAATACGGAGGAGTTGCCTTCATGAGTGCGGGACCAATCGTGGATGATGCAGAACTGGCCCGGCTGGTATTCGAAAAGGCAATCGATATTACTGACGACGACGAGATCGAGATCCAAGAAGAGCGTAGGGCCGTTAAGGTCGGCCAATTTTGGTGCGAACAGGGCGAGTTTGTTCCAGGAGCCGAAGCGGCCGCCGCCCATGAGATCGTCGGTGGGTATGGGGAAGCTTTCGATACCGCTGAGAAAGCCGGCGCTGTTGTCGGTGAAGCAAACGAAGCGATGGGGAATGGTGAGATGTCGCTGGACCATGGAATACAAGTTATTGACGTAGGGGCCGTCGTACATGGTACCCCACTTCATGCAGACGACATTGACAGTAGTTTTTGGCACGGTGCTGTTCCTTAAAGGCATGGATTATTTGAGGGAAGAGTTGTTAGCGGTTAGCGTGTTGAAAACATGTGATGATTCGAGATGAAGTTGTTTTCAGGCGGCGTTTAGTAGGCGTGGCGTGGCGGGGAGCGCCTGTTGGCCGGCGGGGAGCTTGGCGCGAAGGACGGAAACTGTCGCTACGAAATACCAAACCGTTGCGCCGATGCCGAGCACACCGATGCGGCCTGCCCAATGGAGAAATAGGTAGTGCGTCCAGGTGAGTGTGCAGGCGGCGATGGCCAGGGAAAGTGCCATCCGCTGATGTCCGCTGCGCCAATTATAAAGCGGCACCAACCAGGCCGCCGGGAGCCAAAACACATAATAATGACCGCGGAACACCGGCGAGATTGACGAGATTAACAAGCACGCCAAAGCGAAAACGGTTGCCAGTTCCCAGGAGTCCTTGGTCCGCGCCGCAGACCAACCGGCGGTGAATAGTAGGGCGAGCAAGCCGAGTTGCAATGCGTTGAGCGTTAGTTTAACCCAGAGATTGTCCATCGGCATAGTTGTTGGGGGCGCTGGCCCGCCAGCAGCTGTGGGAGCGTCATTCATTCGATCGTCGGGTCCATCGCCGAAGGTGTGCACCGTCCAGTTTCCGAAATGGTAAGCGGCGTTGGTGAAACTTTGGTTACGCTGGGTGCGGAAGCTGAAATCGTCGTCGGCTTTGCCTTTGTCGTTCCATAGCACGTTCGTGACC
>DASXPQ010000158.1:0-5408 GCA_036493575.1 Pirellulales bacterium | reverse complement strand
TTTGCCACCCCGGCAGCGACGGAATGCTTAGCGAGGGATTGCGATTTTGTAGGCTCATCGGGAAGCGAGCGTGTCAGTTACCCGTTGATTCCGGGGCCCGCGGCCGTACACTGAGAGATCGTTGTTTACATACAACTTTCTTGGCCGTACGGCTGGCAGTCCCATGCCACAGCGCGGAATTGACGCTTTTCTGGAATTGTTAGCCGCCGCCAAGGTTCGCTACATCTTCGGCAATCCGGGCACTACGGAATTGCCACTGAATGACGCTTTAGTTAACGACAGGCGCTTTCAGTACATCCTCGGCCTGCAAGAAGTGCCGCTGATGGCCATGGCCGATGGCTTCGCCATGGCCTCGCGCTCGTTAGGCGTGGTCAACCTGCATATTTCGTGTGGACTTGGCAACGCCATGGGCATGCTCTACAACGCCTTTCGCGAAGGCACGCCGCTGTTGGTCACCGCCGGCCAGCAAGATCGCAGGCTTAAATTCGAAGAGCCAATTCTTTGGGGAAACATGGTCGAGGTTGTTCGACCGTGGACTAAATGGGCGGTGGAAGTCGATCGCGTGAAAGATTTACCCTCCGCCACACGGCGGGCGATTCAAATTGCACTTACGCCGCCGACTGGTCCTGTGTTTATGTCGCTGCCCGTGGATGTACAAACCGCGATGGCAGACGACCTCGATTTAACGCCTGTTCGCTTGCCCGATCGTCGCGTTCGTCCGCCGCTGGATGCGATCAAGCGAGCCGCAGAAGTACTGCTGAGTGCTAAAAACGCCGCCATTCTTGTCGGTAGCCGCGTGCAAGAAGCCGACGCTGTGGAAGAGTTGGTCCGCTTTGCGGAACGGCTCGGAATTCCCGTGATTTCCGAAAGCGGGACCACGCATGGTCGGCTGGCGTTTCCTTGTGATCATCCGCTCTATGCACAAGGTTTGCCGCTGTGGTCGCCGGAAATCCGGAAACGGCTAAACGATTTTGATGTCCTGTTTGTCGTCGGGATGGATTTGCTCAGGCAATATATTTACTACGAGCCTGCCCGAGCGATTCCCGAACACATCAAGCTAATTCATCTCGATGAGGATCCGTACGAGCTTGGCAAAAACTATCCGTTAGAAGTCGGCCTTATCGGCGATGTAAAAACCGGCCTGGCGGAATTGGAGGCGATTCTCGCTGAGCGGATGACGGCGGACCAAAAGAAAGTTGTCGCAACTCGAATCAAACATCACGCCGCCAACCACGCTGCCGCTTGCGCGGCCGCGCGCGAGGAATGCCTGGCTGAGCGCAATTTTCGTCCGATGTCGCCCGTGACTTTTATGGAAGCCGTGGCCCGGGTATTACCACCGGATGTTGCAGTGATCGAAGAGGCGGTCACTACGACCAACACGATGTTGGAACGCCTGGGAGTATTGAAGAACACCTCAGGCTACTTCGGGCATCGCGGTTGGGCGCTCGGTTGGGGATTGGGCGTTTCACTCGGCGTGAAGTTGGCGTGGCCCAATCGCCCCGTGCTGGCCATTCTCGGCGAAGGATCAGCGATGTACGGTATTCAAGGTCTTTGGTCCGCCGCGCACCATCGCATTCCCGTGACGTTCCTCATTCCGAATAACGCACAGTACCAAATTCTCAAAGTCGGCGCGGCCGGTCTGCAGTTACCGCAAGCGCTGGAAGGCAAATTTACAGGAATGGATTTGGTCGAGCCGGAAGTTGATATGGTTGGACTGGCCCGGTCGCTTGGCGTGGAGGCCACTCGTATTACCGAGCCCGATGAATTGAGCGATGCCTTGAAAGATTCGCTGGCCGGTGATCGTCCGCGGCTGATCGACGTGCCAATTTCGCGCGCGGTGCCCGATCGGCTGAATTACGGCTGAGATTTGACCGCGGAAGAATTTCCCCGCAGCATTTGCATTAGTTCCGGCACCGCAGGTCCGGCCGGTTGGCCAATTTGTCCGAGAGCCGCGGCAGCTCCTTCACGAACCGCCTGTTCCGAATCGTTCAGTGCGCGGATAAGTGCCGGCACGGCATCTTTAGCTTGGGCGCCCATATAGGCCAGTGCCCGGCACGATTGTAAACGAACCATCGGGTCTGGGTCCGTCAATGAATCTGAAAGTGCGGGGACTGCAGACTGGCCGATGCGGCCCAAGGCGTCGGCTGCGGCAAGTTGCGAACTGTCAGCGGACGTCGGCTGCAAAACAACATTTACCGGCTGGCCCAATTTCGAGGTATCCATCGTGGGTTCGCTATTGCAGCCCGCGATTGCCAGCGTGCTAAACGCAAAGATGACAGGAAAGCTCGCTCGCATTGCGCACCCATAGTTCAATAGATAGACACCGCTGGTAACCCTTCAACCATAGCACCCGATTCGGGCGATTTTTACGCTTTTCTGTGCGTGTGCTAGGCTTTTGTGCGGATGCTTTTCCCTACCCGATAGGTGAATTCAATGAACAAAATCAAACTTACGCGAATTGCCCCGTTAAGCGCTGGAAAAATTATGTGTTTCATGTATTTCGTCGTTGGCGTACTGGCGGCAATGCTGATATGTATTGCCGCGCCAATGGCCAACCCCGGTAAACCGGTGAACATGGTAGCCGCAGCGGGCATTGTCATTGGCTATCCGATTGTTGGTTTCATCGGTGGCGTTATTGGCGCTGCGATTTACAATCTAGCTACTAGTTGCCTTGGTGGGATGGAGATTCAGCTTTCTGTTGAAGAGCACAGTGAGCGATAGAGACGAAACGGTTGTTCGAAATACCGTACAACCTACCTTCGCCTGCTTGAAACGCGCAAGAAAAAACCTTCCAGCAATATCGCGTTGCTGGAAG
Source organism: Pirellulales bacterium (assembly GCA_036493575.1). GTDB lineage: Bacteria > Planctomycetota > Planctomycetia > Pirellulales > JADZDJ01 > DATJYL01. Next base: position 2,593 of record DASXPQ010000158.1, on the reverse strand, counting down.
GTTTTTCGTTTGAGCACTTAGCAGGCGTGCATCCGCAGGATGTTCTGGCGCTCGGAGGGCCAGAATTCTTTTGGCGTAAAGTGGAGCGGAAGGGAGTTGAACCCTCGACCTTCGCATTGCGAACGCGACGCTCTCCCAACTGAGCTACCGCCCCGTACCGTTTCTGCGCCGCACGACCTGTAGTCGCTAGCACTGCGGCATTTTAGGTCGTAGCGAGTTCGATGTCCAGCGCCAGCAGTGCCAGCGGGCTGTACGAACGGGGCCAATGCCAGCCGCAGCTAAAACTATCTGCAGTCAATTCAAAACGATTAAACCAATCGTGTTGCCCTGGCCGATAACACTTGCTCCGCAGGGGCAGTTTGCCGATGAGGTTATTAGAGACTTTCTTGTAAGCATTAGCACTTTTCCACCATGCACACCGCGTTAATTTCCTTAGTGCTAATGTGCGGCGCCTGCGGTGATGCGCCAAGAGCCGACGTGGCCATGAACCAGCCCGTCGTCCGAAGTATTTCTTTGCAGCCTGACTTCCAAGTCGTTTCAGACGTTGCGATGCAAGACCTGTTCGCAGACAAAGGCCGCCAAGGCCCGTCACAGTAGCCTGCCTGATTGCGGGGTGAAATTGCCTCGCAGCTTACTTCGCTTCGATTGCTTACTAGCTGAGGGAGTCACCGTATCGGGGCTACTCCGCAGCTGTCTTATCGGCCAGTAGTTTTTCTACTTGCTTGGTCAGTTCTTCGCCGTGTACATCATAGGCAGCGATCTTGCCGTCCTTGCTAACTAAAAACGTTGTCGGAATTGCTTGAATGCCGTACTTTTCGGCCAGCGGAAATTGCAGCTGACCGTCTTTTTCTTCACCGACTACGTTAACCCAAGGCAATTTTTCTTTGTCGAGAAAGTCGGATAGCTCGGAGGGCGTGCTGTCCAAATTGACACCGACGATCTCAAAACCCTGCCCGTGATATTTCTCGTACATCTCCTTCAAATCGGGAATCAGCGCACGACATGGTCCGCACCAAGTGGCCCAAAAATCGACCAGGATCACTTTGCCTTTGAACTGGCCAATGTCGAATTTCGCGCCGTCAGCCGTGGTGCCGGCTACTTCCATTGGCTTGCCCATCCAATTCGTCTCTTTTGCGGGTGAACCGGATTCCGCCAGTTTTCTCCCGTAATGGGCCAGTACCGGATCGCTGCTGGCGGCAAATAAATCGCCAAATTCCTTCAGCCGTTTGGTTGCTTCGGCATCGTCTTTCAATTGATTAACCGAATGAACCGTCGCCGAAGCAATCCGAAAATGCTTCGCGTCAAGATTTTGTCCAGCGAGGGCCGCTTTAACTTCATCCAACAATGCCGACAGTTTTGCCGGCTCGAGCAAGTCTGCAGTGAGGACTCGTTGTTCTAAAGCGTATAACGACGCCGTGGCTGCAACCTTCTTATCCGGATCAGACTTATATTTTATAGCGAACTCGGCCAGTTGCTTGTCGGCATCTAAATCGTTTTCTAAATCCGCCTGCTGATGCAAACTATCCAGCAAATTGACGATTGCAAAAGTACGCACGCCCCCTTTCGGATCTGTCTCTAAAATCCGCTGAGCGGCAACTGCAATGCCTTGGGCAAAGCCCGGTCGATTGCGGATCGATTCTGGCGCTTCTTGCATGCGCTCTATGTACGCCTGTAAATCCTCGATCGACATCCCTTTGCGGGGTAAGTATGGGTTTGCCTTTTGCGACGCCTTTTCACTAGTGGATTCCTGACCGTTCGATTTTGCTACCGTTGGCTCGTCTGCCACTCCTAGACGAACTTGCGTACACAAAGTGCCGATCGCCACTGTAAGAATTGCGAAAAACGTCGATCGGTGTTGGCGGCGGCGGATCATGGCTCTTTGCTCCGGAAATGACTGCGACTCGGAATACTGCTAAGCCTGTGCAATTCTCTGTCACGCCAGATACTCGGTCAAGCGCGGTGTCCAATTCGGCCTGGAACGCTACACTTCCTGTATAGGACGCGTGATAAATCAGGCATGAAACGACAACGCAATCACAAATCGAAACCGCCAAAATCGTCAGATTCAGCGAATTCACCCAGCGACGAATCGCTTAGTTCGGCCGCCTCAAATGATGCGTTTGAAACCCCAGGCTTTTCTGGCGGCTTCGAAGCCGCGTTGGCCAAAGTTCGCAATTTTCCGACAACCTCGGGCGTCTACCTGATGAAGGACAGCGCCGGCCGGGTGATTTACGTCGGCAAAGCAAAAAACCTGAAAGCCCGCGCTGGCAGTTATTTTCTGAAAGCGGCGGCTCTCGATCGACGCACTGCCGAGCTGGTGCGGGAAATTCATGACATCGATTTTCTGGACGCCGAAAGTGAAGTCGACGCGCTGTTGGTCGAGGCGCGGCTGGTGAAAGATATCCAGCCGAAATACAACCAAGAGCTTAAAGACGATAAGACCTTTCCGTATTTGGAAATTTATAATCGAGAGGATTTTCCACGAGTGGAATTTACTCGCGAGCCGAAAAGCCGCGGCACGAAGCTGTATGGTCCATTTGCCAGTGCCGGTGGGCTGCGCGGGGCGTTGCAAGTGCTGCAGAAGATTTTCAAA
>DASXPQ010000157.1:0-3678 GCA_036493575.1 Pirellulales bacterium | reverse complement strand
GCAGTCTCCAGCGTTTGGCGGCAGACTCCATGAGTTTGTAGACCATTGCGAGGCAGGCTTTGCGGGTGCCGTTGCCTTTGGTTTTGCGATGCCGCAGGCGGACGGTGGCAAAGGTGCTCTCGATGGGATTCGTGGTCCGCAGATGAATCCAGTGTTCGGCCGGGAAGTCGTAAAACGCCAGCAGCACGTCGCGGTCCTTCTGCAAGCACTCGGCCGCTTTGGGATACTTGGCCTGGTACGTTTCCAAGAAGGTGTCGAAGGCGTGTTGGGCATCCGCGCGAGTCGCTGCCATCCAGATTTGATGGAGCTGTTCCTTGGCCGTCGGTTGTAAGCGTTTCGGCAGTTTATCCAAGACATTGGCCGTCTTGTGGACCCAACAACGTTGTTCCTTCGTCGTGGGAAACACTTGCGCAAGCGCCTTCCAAAAGCCCAGGGCGCCATCGCCGGTGGCCAGTTTGGGATCGAGCTTCAAACCCCGCTGCTTCACGTCCAACAAGAGCGTTTTCCACGATTGCTCGCTTTCACGGTAGCCGTCGGCCAGGGCGATCAATTCTTTGTGGCCGTCGGCCGTGGCGCCCAGCAACGCCAGGATGCACTGCCGATCTTCCTCCAAGCGAATGTTGAAGTGGGATGCCATCGGCCCAGACGTAAACGTATTCCTTTGCGTCCAAGGAATGCCGGCTCCAAACCTCGTACTCTTGCTCCCAAACTTGCTTGAGCCGAGTGACGGTCGAAGCCGATAGTCCTTCGGCCTGTGGCCCGACCAGCGCTTGGAGCGCCTCGCTGAAATCGCCGGTGCTGACGCCTTTCAAGTACAGCCAGGGAATCAACTCTTCCAGGCTCTTGGTCTTCCGCAGGTACGGCGGCAGAATCTTCGAGGAAAAAGGCTCGGCTTCCGCTGCGCTCCGTCGATCCAGCACCCGCGGCTGCTGGACTTCCATCGCACCGACGCCGGTCGTAATCGTCCGTTTCGGTAAATATCCGTTGCGAACCACTTGGCGATGTCCGCGCTCGTTCGTCAAATCCGATCGGCCGTCAATCCACTCGGCCACTTCGGCTTCGATGGCTTGGGCCAACATTCGCTGCGCTCCCGCTCGAAGAATCGTGGTCAGCACATCCTGGGAAGAAACGGCTGGCAAAGCAATCGTAGAACTGATACTCTCACGCATGGTGGCGTACTCCTGGGGAAAATAGGGTCCTTGAACAACCAAATTCAACCCAAGTACGCCCCCTTCTTCAACTCCGACGCATCCACAACTTTCGGTTATAGCTCACCGTTGTCAATGAAAATCGACCGTAAAGGTTTAGCAGGAACATCCAAGGCTTAGCGAAGGCAGGTATTGAATAATCACCAATGGAATCCTAGGTGGTTCAAATTCGCACTTGCGTGCCGTAATATCGACTGCCATAAATAGTGATCGAATCGAAGTGAACAACAAATAATTGCAGCGTTTTATGCAGCCTTATTCGGCGGCGATGCTCAGCCATTTTCAATCTCCGCGCAATTCTGGTGCGCTGCCAGACCCAGATATTATTGGGCGAGGCGATTTAGATGGGCGTCCACCCCGCACTGAAATCTACGCAAAGTTTGACGGCAACGTAATTCACCAAACCGGATTCACCACATTCGGCTGCGGCGCCTCAATCGCTAGCGCTTCGGCGTTGACGCAGTTAATCAGCGGCCAACCGATTGATTTTTGCCGGAGAATCGAAGTCCGCGATATTCTCACGGCTCTGGACGGCCTTCCTACCGAGAAGGAATTCTGTGCGGCGATCGCTATCGCGGCATTGCAAGATCTAATTCGTCAATGGTACGTTCGGTCGCGGACCTAAAGGCAATTCAAACGATGAATCTGCAGATTACCAATCCGCGACAAATGGTTGGCGCACAAGAAGTTCGGCTTTCAGTTTGCATGATCGTTCGCGACTCAGCGCGAACATTGCCGGCAGCACTTGAAAGTATTCGGCCGTGGGCCGACGAGATGGTCGCGGTCGACACCGGATCGACCGACAACACCTCAGAAATTGCCCATAAATTCGGCGCCAGGGTGTTTCATTTTCCGTGGTGCGATGATTTTTCGGCTGCCCGCAATGAATCGTTAAAACACGCACAAGGCAGCTGGCTCTTTTGGATGGATTCTGACGACACCATCGATGCTGAAAACGGGAGAAAACTGCGAACCCTCGTGAATGGATTAGATGAAAATTCGCCAATGGCATATGTCGCACAGGTCCACTGCCCGGGAACTTCTGAAGATCATCCACGCGATGTTACGATAGTCGACCAAGTAAAATTATTTCGGAATCACTCAGAATTGCGATTCGAGGGAAGAATTCACGAGCAAATCTTGCCGGCCATTCGCCGCCAAAGTGGGACCGTCGGTTGGACAGATATTTTTGTAGTCCATTCGGGCTCTGATCAAACTACGGAGGGACGCCGTCGGAAACAGTTGCGCGATTTACGCATTTTGAAGATCGAATTGTCCGAAAACCCAGATCATCCATTCGTTCTCTTTAATTTGGGAATGACCTATGGCGACATGGATTGCCACATTGAAGCGATTGAACATTTGGAAAAGTGCATTCAGATTTCGAGCGCCGGAGAATCGCACGTTCGCAAGGCCTACGCCCTTTTGGTCTCCAGCCTGACAGAGCTAAACCGCTGCGATGATGCATGGGCGCGCCTGACACAGGCGATTGCCGATTTCCCTAACGATCCTGAGCTTCAATTTCGAAAGGGATTAGTTGCACATCGATTAAACCGACTTGCCGAAGCCGCGAACGCCTATCGAAACGCGATTGCAAATCGTGATGAGCGCCATTTTTCGAGCATCGACCGCAGCCTTACTGGCTACAAAGCTAGGCAGAATCTTGCCATAGTACTTGAGGAACAAGGCAAGCTTGATCTTGCGGAAATCCAGTGGCGTCGAGTTCTCGACGAGCTTCCAAGCTACCGGCCGCCGTGGCGAGGCCTCAGCGAATGCTTATTGAAGCAGAAAAAGTTAAAAACGCTGCAGGTTGAACTAGAGCAAATTCCCAATGAACGTCCGCTGCTTTGTGAGTCCGCAATCCAACGCTATTTGATTGCAAAAGCTTCAGGTGACCTGGCTGAGGCCAGTCGTCAGCTTGGGCAGGCTGCGCACATATTACCCGACGACATCCATTTATTGCGATGCCGTTGCCATTTTTTATTTGACAACGGCAATCCCGATGAAGCAATTCAGGCATTGTCGGAACTTTGTCGCCGGGAGCCGAACGATGGCGCCGCACACCACAATTTGGGATTAGCGTGCCTGCGCGCTAACCGCACCGGTGCTGCCAAGGTTGCATTCGAAAACTCGCTTGCAGTGCGCCCAAATCATTCCTTGACACAGCAACTTCTTGCAAGCCTGCCGGCTGGCTAGTGGAGTGAGACGTTTGGTTCAATTTGAATTAGTTTCGTTGGTGTGGAATGGATCACAATAATTTTTCTTGCAATCTGCTTGCTCCGCGATATACTGACGTGCGCAATTTGAACCGACACCGGTGGCAGAATTCTTGAAGTTGTCGGGCCGGGGCCCGAGACTCTCTACTCTGACGGAACATCCGTGAATTCGTCGAACGTTAGCTGGTTACGCTTGACTGCTTAGTCACCCACTGCAGTAAACAGCACGATTGCTTCGCTCCGGTGTTGCTTTG
>DASXPQ010000156.1:0-4684 GCA_036493575.1 Pirellulales bacterium | reverse complement strand
ATGTGACATTAATCGCGCTTCGGCGTCGAGTCGATGATGTAAATCGGACCGTCGGCGCTAAGACGATGAGACATCGTTCGGGAACCCGAACCCAGCCCTCTCTAAGAGGAAGAAAGAGTTTTCTTGCGGTTAGCTGAACAGCTCTTTAATCACCTTGCCGCTGTTGGCAATTTTCATGGGGCGGCCGTTGTTGCTGGTGAATGTTGTATCGAGCGATATGCCAAGCGATTTCAGCGCGCTGGCCATTAAATCTTGCGAAGTGTATGGATCGGTGGTGACCTGAGTGCCGTCATCGTTGGTGGCGCCGACAATCACGCCGCGTTTGAATCCTGCGCCGCCCACAACGACGCTCCACGCCCGGGCGTAGTGGTCGCGTCCGGCATTTCCATTGATGCGGGGCGTGCGGCCGAACTCACCGAGCCACATAATGGCTGTGGAATCGTACAAACCGCGATCTTTCAAATCGGTGATCAAAGCAGACATCGCTTTGTCTAATTCGGGCAGCTTTTGCTTTTCCAGCGTGGTGAAGTTGTTTTGGTGCGTGTCCCAACCGCCCATATCGACTTCGACAAACGGCACGCCGGCTTCAACTAAACGGCGGGCCATCAGGCAGCCGCGGCCAAAGGCCGTTTTGCCGTACTTTTCCTGAGCGGCCGGTTCCTCGTTCACTTTGAAGGCAGCCATTTGCTTGCTGGTCATCAGGCTGACGGTTTTTTTCAGGACTTTAAAATGATCGTCGGTCGCCTCGCCGCGATGTTGGTTCATGAAATCTTCTTCCATCGAGCCAAGCACGGTGAACCGCTGGTGCATGCGCTCTAGTGCATCCTTGCCGCCGCCGAGATTCAGGTTGCGCACATCGCCGTTGCTGTCGACGACAAACGGCGCCCAGGTCATTCCCAAAAAGCCCGGACCAATGCTGCTGCTGCCAACTGAGACGAACGGCGGAATTTCCAATTGCGGCATTTGATTGGCTAACTCATGCGCAACGACCGCCCCATAGCTGGGATGCTCAATGGTGGGATTCGGCACGTAACCGGTGTGCATGTAATAGCGGCCGCGGCCATGATCGGCCTCGCGTGTGCTCATCGAACGGACCACCGCCAACTGATCCATGTGTTTGGCTAGTTCCGGCAGATGCTCGCAAATTTGCAGGCCATCGACCTTGGTCGAAATGGGTTTGAACAGACCGGCCGTGGCGGCGCCGGGCTTCATATCGAAGATGTCAATCGTGGCCGGGCCACCGTCCATCCACAGCATGATGCACGACTTGTTTTTCTTCTTCAAATCGGCTGCATTGGCCAGCAGCGAATTGGTAAACGCGATGGCAGGGCTGGCCATGGCTGCGGCACCAGCCAGATGCGCCATAAAGTGACGGCGGTTCATGCCGGGGTGACAATTGCAGAATGACATACGTCTTCTCCAACTCTAATGATTCAAAATAAATTCGCCGCTGTTCAGCACGACCCAAAACACATCTTGAAGTGCTTCAATGGGATTTTTCTTGCGGGCCTCCAGCAGTTTGTTGGCCCAATCAATTTCCTCGCGCGTGGGCGTGCGGGCCAGCGTCGCCAGGAACAGGCGGTTGATGCGGTCTGCGTTAGACATGCTGCGGTCGCTGGCCATTTGATCCAAAAAATCACCGGCACTGGTGCTGGTGGCTTTGCGAATCAAATCACTATTGAACATCATCAGGGTTTGCGGAATGGTGCCATTGAAGGTGGTCGTGTCGCCGCCATCGTCGGTGCCGAACGAAATGGTGAACTGCCGTAACCATTGGGTGCGAGTTTGATCTTGGTCTTCCGAAGTGCGAAGCGTTTTATCAAGAGCAGTGGCAACCAGCAGCGAATCGTAAAGCTGTTCGGGCTGCATTTGCCGGAGATAAAAGTGGCTGAACATGGGCTTCTCGCCTTTCGACGGATCGTCTTTGTCGTTCGCGCCCTTCATCATTTTGCTCGACAGGCTGTACGGCTGGCTGAGAACAATCCAGCGGATCAATTGCTTCAAGTCGTGGCTATGGTCAGCGAAATCGGCGGCCAGCTTGGCAAGCAATTCCGGATGCGACGGCGGATTATGCGGACCCATATCGTCCACGGGCTTAGTGAAGCCGTAGCCGAAGAAGTGTGCCCACAGGCGATTAACGATTGCTTGCTCCATATTGGGCGAACTGGTGATAAGTTTGGCCAATTCCCCCCGCCGATTGACCGTGGAAAGCCGGCCATCGGGGTTGATTTGCGTGCCGTCGACGAACACCGGAAATGCCGATTTCAATTGTCCGTTGCGCAGCTCATAAAACAAAATGGCCTGGGAAGGGTTGGTAGCGCCGCGGGAGTCGGGTTCGCCGTTGAAATCGCGGCTGACGAGCTCCGCAACAGGTTCCGGTGTTTTACGCGGACTTTCGCGCACGGCTTTGGTTTGTCGGAAGAATGCGTTCAATTCCCAAAATTGGTTTTGCTTCCAATCATTGAATGGATGGTTGTGGCACTGTGTGCATTGCACTTGCATGCCCAGAAACACTTTGGCCGTTTTGGCTGTGGCATTAACGCCGTTGTCGTCCAAGTTGCCAATCAGGAAGTTCACTGCGCCGCGAAAATCTTCCTCGCCCGGCTTATTGGCGCCGCTGGCGGTAATCAGCTCGGTAACCATTTGATCGTACGGTTTGTTGCGGGCGAAACTGTCGCGCAAATATTTTTGCATTCCGTCTCGATCAACCAGTGTTCTTTGATCTCGCATGGAGGGAGGACGTCCGATAAGAATCGTCGTCCAAATATTACTCCAGTTGCGGGCGTAGTCCTCCACGTATTCGTCGGATAGCAATCGATTGACGAGATTTTGTTTCTTTTTGGCAGTGTGGTCGGCCAGAAAGCGCTCAAGCTCGTTGACGCTGGGAATGCGGCCGAGCACATCGAGATACACTCGGCGGCACCATTCGCCATCCGTGGCCGCAAGCGACGGTTGTAGACCATGCGCCAGCCATCCTTGATGAATCAGCTCATTGATGTACGTCAGCTGGTCGGTGGCGTGCCCTGCGGCCGGCGATGTCCCGGGCGAGCTTGTAGCTAAGCTCGCTGGTTGCGATTGCGTGGCCGAAGTAATTTCGGCCCCCCATAAACTGGTAATGGGACCGAATAGGAGAATGCAGCCCGCTAGGGCGTCAATAAGCCGCCTCATATTCTCCTCCGCAGTGGGCAATGGCCCAAATCTATCTAACCATGATTCTATCACCAGGTATTGGTTACCGCCCGCCCATTCAAACTGGCTCAGTGGTGCGTCCGCGACCGGTGTTCCCTGCGATCCAAAATACACGTGAAAGAAATTTGGCCGGATCGATGGAAAGCGCCAAAATTAAGGGCGACCGGCTCGCAAGCCATCTCACTTTTGGAAAAACGCTTAAAAGTGAGACGCCAAATTGCGATTGGAATATTGAACTTGGGAGCAGGTCGTCCGCCATGCGACCTTGGAAGACACGTCTAAAGATCGTACACGTGTTCAATAATGCCGCACCAAAAAAGAACAGGCGAGTTGGAAATCCCTCTTCGGTATTCCAACTCGCCCGTCTGAAATCGGTGGCTAAGTATGTGTCTCGGTTCTTACTCTCTTCTCACCTCATGGCGTTCCGGCGCCATGCCTCTAACTGTTCCAGAACCGAGAAAACCGCCACCTTTTGTACGATGCCGATGGTGCTGTTGCGCGGCATCACCTCTCCATTTGCCGGCCCCGATACGTGACTGACACCCTCTTCTTTGTTCCAGCCCCGCTCGCTCCAGCGATGAAGTTCATCGACTGCCGCCCAGATAAGAGCAAACCGCATGCCAACTGCTAGCTACGGGCCCACCAGGTGGTGTATGACTACTGAGTTGCTGGGGCTTTGGTGTCGGCGGAGGACGTTCCCGATTGGGTGGTGTTTTGGGAATAGTGATCGCGTATTTCATTACGGAGCATTCGAACCTGGGCGATGAGGTCTTTGACTTGTTGGCCATAGCTTTTAAGGACGCCTGCCATTACGTCTACGGTTCCATGGTAATTATTTATCTGCTTAACCAGCCGATCCTCTCCTTCTTGATGGAGCCTTATAACCTTTTCTTCGCTCCGATGGTCCATGAACCAACCTATAGACAGCGCTACCACGGCGGTCAGCAATGCCAGGTCGCGGATTGAGAAGCGGAGTTTCATGGCTTTATTGTACCGCTGTCAGCTAATGCGCGCTACCCATAACCTTCTCGATTAGTTCCCGCACGGTCCAAGCATGATCCGTGAGGCCGTGGCCATAGCCGGTGTGATCTTGCCAAGCGTCCGATGCTTCCGGCAAAAGTTGTAATGGGCGAAGAACAGCCCCAGCGCAGCTTGGTGGTTTCCCCACCGCTTAGAGAAGCACTAGGTCAGCCGCCCCATTTCTTGCTTGCGATGCCGCAGCGGATCGCGCGGACTTAAAGTTCTCGGCGTGGATACGTCGGAGCATTCTGAGGGCTGCCAAGAGCCAATCCAAGCAGGATTAGCGGAGAGTGTGGGAGTCGAACCCTATCGGCTTACGCCGCATCCTACGGCAGGGTATAAAACTGCTGCGCCTCCGAGACGCGGACCACTCTCCGGCTTGTGGGAGGTGGCTCGCTGGGCTCTAGTTTTATTCGCTCCTCTTGCATTCAACGCACGACAGCCTATTACGCGCTTGTTCGCGCCGCTCCACAAA
>DASXPQ010000155.1:0-2709 GCA_036493575.1 Pirellulales bacterium | reverse complement strand
GGCAATTCAAATTGTGGCGGCCGTTCGGCGTTGCTGGTGTCGCCAGCAATGGGTCGCTTCCGCCGACTCACGTGATTGAGCCAATCTAGGAACCCCGGCGAAATCCGCTTCATTGCGTACAGCAGCCGAGCCAGCGGCGTTACCAGCACCATGCGCTTGTTGCGTTTGATGCCCCAAACCCCGCGCCGCGCAACCCATTCCGGCGATGCGGATAACCAATTGGGCGGATTGGGGACGGGTTGACTGCCATTTCGTCCGCTGATCGCGCGGTTATACAAATTGCTGCTGACCGGCCCCGGGCATAGATTCGTGACCCCAATGCCCTTGCGATTGTAGTCCGCGCGCAACGCTTCGGTAAAACCCACCAAGCCGAACTTGCTGGTATGGTACGCGGTAAATCGGCCACCCGCCGCAATGCCCGAGATGCTGCACACGTTCAGAATATGCGTGCCCTTTCGGACGAGCAAAATCGGCAGCAATTCTCGCGTGATTTGTATGGGGGCCAATAAATTGATGGCCATGAGCCAATCCCATTGATTGCCGGTCATCTTTTCGGTTGGACCGTAATAGGCCACGCCAGCGTTGTTTACCAGCAGATCAATGTACTTCCAGCGCGCCAACAGATCGGCGACGGCAGCGGAGATATGCGTTGGTTGGGCTAAATCGCATTGCCGTCCGACGGCTACCACGCCGCGTTGCCGGCATTGTTCAACCACATTTTTTAAACCGGCTAAATCGACGTCGAGCAGATACAAATGCACGCCCTCATCGGCGAGTCGTAATGCCAGCGCTCGGCCAATACCCGATGCAGCTCCGGTAAGCAAACAGCGTTTTCCTTTGAGATGTTTCATAGGTTCTCCCGCTTTATCGAATCCGTTACGGTCGTGTTTAAGAGGGTTTGTTTTCGCTTGTGGATGGAGCTTGCTCCACGGCTTTCTTGCTGGTGCTTTCCTCAGCTAATTGGCCACCGCCAACCGACATCGCAGAAATAGCCGACGCCAATCGCCGCGGCAAAAATCGCACCATCACACCATTGATTTGATAAAATAACCCCGGCGTTATCAGTAGCTTTCCGCGTAGCATGCCCGCCACCGCCTTGCGGGCCGTATATCGGATGGGCAAATTGGTGATTTTCATCAGTAGCGTGCGCTCGTGGTGGGCTACGTCGTGAAATTCCGTCAGCATAAAGCCTGGAGCAACCACGCTAATACGCACGCCCGTCTTGCGGAACTCGTGCCGGAGCGCTTGGGCCGCCGCAATCAAAAACGCTTTAGCGCCTGAGTAGACGCTGTAGCGGGGTATCGGTTGTAAAGCCGCAAACGAAGCAACCTGTAAAATGTGGCCACACCCTTGTTGCACCATGGTACGCGCATAAAGGCGGGTGAGCACTATCGCGGCGGTCACGTCCACTGCAATCATCTCCTGAATTTGTGCAATCGATTGATCCAAGAATGGGCCGAAATGCCCTAGGCCCGCATTATTCACCAGAATATCGATGCGCAGACCAGCCGCGCGAATGTCGTCGAACAAATGTTGCGCTGCATCAACCTGTGCTAAATCCACGGCGAACACAGCCACTTCAATCCGATGCTCGCGCCGCAACTCTTCGGCAAACGCTTCCAGCCGGTCGCGGCGCCGAGCGGCAATGACTAAATCAATCCCCCGCTGTGCCAGCACGCGCGCAATTTCCATCCCGAATCCGCTGCTTGCGCCGGTAACTAAAGCTCGTTGTTTGGTGGCATCCATGCCAAGTTTTCCCTTCTGTAGCGACGCAAATTATCACAATCCGCCTGCTCACGTCACTTCCAGCTTAATTGCGCAAACGCTGAACCCTCAATCAACTATGCTGTCATCCAGTTGGCGTCCTTGACCACTTTGCCCCAGCGGCGTATTCTGCGGAATTCTCCGTGTGAAGTAAGCTGCAGCGGTACTAAAACAACCAATCCATAATCGGACCAAAAACGTTATGCCCGACCGCGTTTTCAATTTTTCCCCCGGCCCGGCAGTTCTACCGCTTTCGGTTTTGCAGCAAGCGCAACAAGAACTAGTGTCCCTTCCCGGCGTGGGAATGTCGATTCTTGAAATCAGCCATCGCAGCGAAGCGTTCGACGCCATCCTGGCCGAAGCGACCCAATCGCTGCGCGATTTGCTCGGTGTGCCAGCAGGTTACCATGTGCTATTCCTGCAAGGCGGAGCCAGCTTGCAGTTTTACATGCTGGCCATGAATCTATTGCGCGGCAACGAAAGAGCCGCCGACTACATTCTGACCGGCACATGGGGGAAAAAGGCAATTGACGAAGCGCGCCGCGAAGGCGAAACCCGCATCGTTTGGGACGGCAAAGCCACGAATTACAATCGCTTACCAAAGTCCGAGGAATTAAAGCTGAACCCAGGCGCCGCTTACGTTCACTATACCGACAACGAAACCATTCAAGGCGTTGAGTTTTCTTCTCCGCCTGAAGTTGGCAACGTCCCTTTGGTATGCGATGCTTCCAGCAACTTCCTCAGCCGGCCTGTTCCAATCGACCGATACGGATTGTTTTACGCCTGCGCCCAAAAGAACGCTGGCCCGGCCGGAGTTACTGTCGTCATTGTCCGCGACGACTTAATTCAGAAGGCACCGCAAAATTTGCCGCCGATACTCGACTATCGACAATTTGCCGCCAACGATTCACGTTACAACACTCCTCCCACCTTCGGCATCTATAT
>DASXPQ010000154.1:0-8992 GCA_036493575.1 Pirellulales bacterium | reverse complement strand
GGCGGCGATTTGTGCTGACACAGATTTGAGGAAGAGTGAGGGGTGAGTAGGTGAGTGGTGAAGTTGAGTTTATACGAGGTACTTGTGGCAGCGTTTAGTTCCAGTTTGCCGGGGCCAAATCCGCTTTCGGGAAGGGAATCGGCCCATGAGCCACCGTCGATTGCGGAGGCGGGATCGTTGCCGCATGCGCCCCAAGCCATTCCTGCCCCGATGGCGGCCGGGCGGTTAGCGGCCATTGCCCAGGGGCAAACCGTGCCTACGGAAACGCACGGCGCCGTGGCCAAAGAAGAACCGGTACTGGAAATCGACGGTTTTAATTTGTGGTATGGCGCGAAGCAGGCGCTGCATAACATTAGGATGGCGATTCCGCGGAATAAGGTGACGGCACTGGTGGGCCCGTCGGGGTGCGGCAAATCGACGCTGCTGCGGAGCGTGAATCGGCTAAACGACTTGCTGACGCACGTGCGGATTGAAGGGGACATGCTGCTGAACGGCGATTCGATTTATCACACGGCGGTCGATGTGATCGAGCTGCGCAAACGGATGGGGATGGTGTTTCAAAAGCCGAATCCGTTTCCGATGACCATCTATGAAAACGTGGTGTACTCGCTGCGGATTGACGGGGAGCGCGACCGAGGACTTTTGGACGAAGTGTGCGAGCGGAGCCTGCGGGGCGCCGCGTTGTGGGATGAAGTGCACAAGGACTTGCATGAGAGCGCCCTAAAATTATCGGGCGGGCAGCAGCAGCGGTTGTGCATTGCCAGGGCGATTGCGGCCGAGCCTGAGGTGTTGCTTTTGGACGAGCCGTGCTCGGCGTTGGATCCGATTGCGACCGGTAAGATTGAAGACTTGATTCAGGAGCTGCGCGGGTCGTACTCGGTGCTAATGGTGACACACAATATGCAGCAGGCATCGCGGGCCAGCGACTATACGGCGTTCATGTACTTGGGCCGATTGCTGGAATATGGGCCCACGCGGGATATTTTCACCAAGCCGATGCTGAAGGAGACGGAAGATTACGTAACGGGACGGTTTGGATAAAAAAGTGTAAGGTATCAGTATGACGAAGCACATTCAGCGACAAACGGAAGTTCTGAAGCAGAAGATCCTCTACGTGGGCACGCTGGTTGAGGAAGCGATTGCCAAGGCCATCGCCGCGCTGATTAACCGGGATGCCGTGCTGGCCAAAAAAGTAAGTGATGCGGATAACGACATCGACCGGATGGAAGTTGACGTGGAGGAGGAGTGTCTGAAGATTCTGGCGCTTTACCAGCCAGTGGCGGCTGACCTGCGGTTTGTCGTGGCCGTGCTAAAGATCAATAACGATCTGGAACGCATGGGGGATTTGGCGCAGAACATTGCCAAGCGTGTTGTGTATTTATCGAAGGCGGATCCGATGGATTTGCCGATTGATTTTCGGGGCATGGCGGCCAAGGCGCAAACGATGGTCAAGCAGAGTTTGGACGCACTGGTGAATTCTGATACCGCGCTGGCTCGACAGGTGCGTGGAGAGGATGATGAAGTCGATCAAGCGCGGCAACGGATTCGCGATCAGATTATGGAAGCAATCCGCAAGCATCCGGGCCGAGTGGAATATCTGCTGAAGTTAAACTCGGTATCGAAGCACTTGGAGCGGCTGGCGGACATGGCCACGAATGTGGCAGAAGATGTGATTTACATGGTCGAGGGGGAAATTGTGCGGCATCAGCATCTTGAGGAGTAAACTCGACCGGATATTTCTAGTCGGAATGGTTACTACTGCCGCACTTCATTGATGATTTGGTGGAAGCTGTTTTCCACGGCGGTGGTTGGGGATTCGCCCAGCAGGTGTTGCTTTTGGGCGGCGACGATATCGGCCGATAGCGAGGGATGGCTGGCCCAATCGGTGGCGGTGAACTTGCGGATGTCGACGTAAGTTTCGCTGAGGCTGGCGCTGCGTTTAGGGCACAATTGCAGACCGGTGCTGGTTTGCAGCAGGTGATAGTTGAACGCGCCGAAAATCGCGCCACCCCCAATAATAATACCCCCAAACATCACAGATATTCTGCCCATTCTGCGGCTCCGCGGCTGAAATTTAGCTGTTGACATTGAAAGGAAAAACGGGGCAGAATCGTAGCCGCGCTGTGTGGCTGCCGCAAGAGGAATTGAGGCAGGCTCGGGGATTTAGGGGCGAGATCAGGGAGCGGCGCGAACTTCAAAAAGGACGTTTTGATAGCATGGCCTTATTAAGTCGCAAATTAGAAATGAAAACGATTGCATGGCGTATTTGACGCTGCCGCGACAGTTTTTGCGCAACTGCAAGAGAGTTGGTCGGCGGCCGAAAGTGGCTGATTCGACCGGCGCGGCGCTTACGGGCAATGATTTATTAGTGCGCACGCTGATTTTGCGGCGGATTCTGCTGCGAGAAGTACTGGCGAAGGATGAGCAGTTTGTGGGCGTACTGCTTCCGCCATCTGCAGCCAGCGTGGTCGTCAATGCAGTGCTGCCGCTGATGCGACGGGTTGCAGTCAACTTGAATTACACGATGCCGGCGAAGGTGGTCAATCATTGCATTGCACAATGCGGCATACGGCACGTGCTGACGAGCAGGCGAGTGCTGGAAAAGTTCAAGTTGGAACTGAGCGCCAATGTTGTTTACATGGAAGATTTTCGAGATCGAGCGACACTGCTCGACAAGGCGGTGGCGTGGCTGCAATCGAAGCTGCCGGCGAGCGTTTTGGAACGAAAACTGGGCATCGTCGATGTGGCGGGGGACGATTTGCTGACGGTGATGTTTACGTCGGGGTCAACGGGAGATCCGAAGGGGGTGATGTTATCGCACGATAATGTGGCATCACAAATCGAAGCGATTCAACAGGCTGTGCAGTTGAATGACCACGACGTGGCGATGGGTGTATTGCCGTTTTTTCATTTGTACGGATACACGGCGACGTTGTGGACTGTGTTGTCGTTGGCGCCGCAGGGGGTGTACCACTTTGACCCGCGCGATGCGCACGAAGTGGGAAAGTTATGTGCCAAGCACCGGGTGACAGTGTTTATGGCGACGCCGACATTTTTGCGAATTTATTTGCGGCGAGTGGCGCCGGAAGATTTTCGCACGTTGGATTCCGTGTTTGGAGCGGCGGAAAAACTGCCCAAGGAGTTATCGGATGCTTTTGAAAATCGATTTGGGATGCGCCCGTACGAAGCGTACGGCTGCACGGAGCTTTCACCGCTTGTAGCAGTAAATATTCCGCCGAGCCGCAACCGGGACAGCGGCCGGCCCGGCGCGCGGGAAGGGACCGTGGGCCGGCCGATTCCCGGAGTGTGCGCTAAAGTGGTGCATTTGGAAACGGGAGTTGATTTACCAATTGGCGAAACAGGAATGTTGCTGGTTACTGGACCGAATGTGATGAAGGGGTATTTCAATCATCCGGAGCTGACGGCCAAAGTGATTCGCAAGGGGTGGTACGTGACGGGCGACATCGCGCGGATTGATGCCGACGGATTCATTGAAATCACGGGGCGTGAAAGCCGGTTTTCAAAAATCGGCGGCGAGATGGTGCCGCACGGAACCATTGAGGAAGCGCTGCAACAAATCCTGGGCGGGGATGAAGAACATTTGATGGCAGTTGTGACCGCGGTGCCTGATCCGTTCAAAGGGGAGCGGCTGGTGGTGATGCACGTGCCCGTGGAGAAGACCCCCGACCAAATACGTCGCGAATTGGCTGCGGCGGGGCTGCCAAATTTATGGATTCCAGCGGCCGACAGTTTTTGCCAAGTGCCGGAGATTCCCATTTTGGGGACCGGCAAGCTCGACCTGCGCGGGTTAAAAGAACTGGCGCTGACGAAATTTTCAGCGTGATGCTGCGCCGCAACCGAAGCCGCCGCACATGATCATGCCAGCGACAAGGATGATGATGCCGAGCACGGTGGGCAGCGATATTTTGCTGGCGATCTCTTTCAAAATGAATTTCCAGCGATTGCCATCACTTGGTGGTTCGGTCTTAACGGCAGCCGGCGCCGGAGACGAGGAACGGATAAGCCCGAGGCTAACCAACGCTGTTAGAAAAAGTAACAGAGCGCCAGTGAGGGCGATGATATAACCGACAACCATTTGTGCGACCGGCATTTGGAACTCCTTTGTGAATGCTGGTTTATCTATCTGTTACGCTGTTTGATTTGTGCGGCGGGAAGGAAGCAATGTTGTTGCTTTTGATTTGGGCTGGCATGCACTCGCCGATCAAAGGAGCCGGTGCGATTCGTGGAAATCGGTCGTACTCAGCCGCTAGCTATTTCGCCGTAAAAGGCTGAGGCTGTGCGGAGCCCAATATATGCGGGCATGCAAGTCACCGCAAGCAGCCCAATTTAGCAACTTTTACCCCCAATTTTGGGTTAGGTGGGGGCTATGATGCTAACCCAGGTGGCGGATAATATGTTGAAGAATACTAAGAAATTTTACATAATTGTGTTGCCCGATCGTGTAAGAAATTGCATAATACGGGCTGATTTACGCAGTTCCGTTTTAGCCTATTTATTTTGTAAACGATGCCATGACTGCTCGAAATCGCAAGCATATTGCGATGTCGGTGACCCATGGATTGCAGTTCATGGAGCGAATCATCCATGGCATCACGGACTATGCCAAACAGAACGCCCACTGGGCGTTCACTCGGCCGCCCGAGATGTTCGGCACCTCGATGGAATGGCTGGAGTACTGGCACGGTGACGGGGCTTTCTGCGCAATCTATACGCCAGACGAAGCCAAGTTAGTTGATCGGATTGGCATTCCAATCGTAAACCTAGCAACTCATTTATCGGCGTTGCGGGTGCCATCGATTACCGTTGACCACTACGAAATTGGCGAACTTGCTGCACGACATTTGCTGGAGCATAATTTTCGCCGATTCGGGTACTACGGGCCGCGTGGTTTGCACTACGCCGAACTGCGGCGAGATGGTTTTTGCAGCGTCATCGCACAAGCGGGCGGCGAGGTCAAAATGCTGGAAGTGCAGACGGTGGACGATAGTTCCAAGCAAAAGCTGGATGATCAACAAGAATCGCTCGAACAATGGCTGCAGGCGCTCAAGCCGCCGGTCGGCATTTTAGCGAGTGCGGATTTGCGAGCGAGCATGGTGCTGGAGGCTTGCCAAAAGTTACGGCTTCGCGTACCGGAAGACGTAACGGTGGCCGGCGTGGATAATGATCCGCTGGTGTGCGATTTTTGCGATCCGCCGCTGACCAGTATATCGCGAAACGATTACCAAGTGGGATTCGAGGCGGCCAGGCTGCTGGACCAGTTAATGGACGGCGCGCCATCTCCGGAAAAACCGATTCGCATTCCGCCGGCCGGCATTGTGCAGCGCCGATCAACCGACACGATATCGGTGGAAGATCCGTATGTGGCCGAGGCCATTCGCTTTATGCGCGAACATGTTCAGGAGCAATTTGGGGTCGACGAAGTGTTGAATCAGCTACCGCTGTCGCGCCGCAGTTTGGAGTATCGATTCCGGGCTTGCCTGGGTCGCAGTCCGTACGACTATTTGAACCAGATACGGGTCGATCAGGCGAAGCGATTGCTCTCGGATCCGCATCGATCGTCGCTGACGAAGATTGCCATCGCATGCGGCTTTGGCGACTTGCGCAGGTTCCGAATCGTGTTTCAGCGATTGGTAGCCGCCAGTCCCGCGGAATATCGCCAGGCAGCATTTCGAATTGCTCGTGGCGAACCAGGGCCGGATTATACGCTGCCGGCCCACATTGATCCGTTGCCGGGCAAAGGCCGTGGAAAAAATAAGCAGCGGCGCGCGGCGAAGTAGAGTACTGCGCCGGACTAAGCGATTCGTGTCGATGGCGAGCTAATTACGACGTGGGCCCGAAATCACTCTAGATTGGCGATGTGGGGCGGAGCGGCGGGTTGCCAATCGATGCGTTTGGCGCCGGTCCATAACTGTTCCAGGGCGTAATAGTCACGGGCTTTGTCGTCGAAAAGGTGGATCACTAAGTCGCCGTAATCTTGCAAAATCCACGTACCGGCGGCATAGCCTTCCATGCCCATCAACTTATCGTTGAATTGATCTCGGAGCGCGTGTTCGACTTCGTCGGCAATGGCGTGCAGTTGGCGACGGCTAACGCCGGTGACGAGCAGGAAGAAATCGAAGACGGCGGTCATTTCCCGCAAGTCGAGCAGTACAATATCCTGGCCACGATTGTCGTAGGCGACTTGAGCAGCCACTTGAGCCACCTGCAGGCTGCGATGCCGTCGGTGGTCAGCCGCGGGGAGGTTAGAGGCGGTGATCGGCAAAGAATCCTCTTTCAAATCCGGCGAAGCGTTCAGCGTGAAACTTTATTCCTTGTACCAGAACAACAACTCCATTGTACGCTTGGTGGCATGTCATGCCAGTAGAAAACGGCGGCGATGGGGGTAAAATATTCGTCCGAGAAACAAGCTTTTCCGGTATTTTCAGGCAAACACATTACCTAGGTGGAAACCTCTATGAACGACTGGATTGAAGCAGGAGAGAAAGCACCGGATTTCACACTACCGGCGGCGGATGGCACGAGAGTCAAGCTTTCGGACCTAAAGGGCAAGCTGGTCGTTTTGTATTTCTATCCGAAGGACGACACGCCCGGCTGCACGAAGGAAGCGTGTGCATTCCGCGATATGGACCGCCAATTACAGAAGCAAGGCGCACAGATCTTAGGGGTTAGCCCTGACGACGTGGATAGTCATGTGAAATTTCGCGACAAATTCGGGCTCAATTTTCCATTATTGGCCGACGTGGAACATCAGGTGGCGGAAAAGTACGGCGCCTGGCGGGAAAAAAATATGTACGGCAAAACATCGATGGGAATTCAGCGCAGCACGTTTTTGATCGATTCGCAAGGTCGCGTTGCCAAGCTTTGGAAGGCGGTTCAAGTGGACGGCCATGACGAGCAGGTGCTGGAAGCGCTGACCGCACTGAATGGCGATCCGCGGTAAGCCAACGCAAGGGACCAAGGTCAAAGGCTTGGTATACCGGAAAAAGGGGCCATTTTTCGCTCGAAATCCGCGTTTTCTTTGCTTCGTAGCAGCCGGCGGATTATCCTAGAAGTTGCGCCGGAAAGGCGCCGAGTGTGGGTTGTCGGAAGACGATTTGCGAATTCGTGGCAGACAGTTAAACGCTTTTTACCGGAGTTCAAGTCATGCGTGGTTCGTTACTGTTGGTAGCACGTGGGGCAGCCGTGGTGGCGGCGGTCGTCATTTCGATGTGCGGTCATACGTCCGAACTTGGTGCGGCTACCAATGCCGCCGCAACGCCGATCGATTTGTTTGCCGGAATTCAGACTGGCGACCTAATCGTGAAATATATTCCGAAGAATTCCGAAGAAGCCACACTGCAAATTCAAAACAATACGAATCAACCTATTAGCGTAAAACTACCCGATGCGTTTGTCGGAGTGCCCGTGTTGGCGCAGAATGCCGGTGGTGGATTTGGCGGCGGTGGCGGCGGAGGTAGTACCCGCAAAAGCAGCAGTAGCGGCGGCCAGAACCAATCGACCGGCGGTGGACTTGGCGGAGGAGGTGGTGGTGGTGGTGGATTTGGCGGCGGCGGGGGCGGATTTAATTTGGCGCCTGAAGCCGGTGGCAAATTAAAGGTGTCGATCGTCTGCCTGGAACACGGCAAGGAAGATCCGAATCCGCACATTCCCTATGAAATTCGTCCCATCGATAGTTTCACCGACGACGGCCGTGTGAAGGAAGTGCTGACGATGCTGGGGAGCGGCAATGTGGATCAACGGGCCGCGCAAGCCGCCGCGTGGCACTTCACGAATGGCATGAGTTGGAATGAACTGGCCGCGAAGAAGAGTCATCACTTAGGAGGCCGGACGGATGAACCGTACTTTTCGCCGGCGGAATTGAAAACGGCCATGCAAATTGCGACCCAGGCGGAAGAATTGGCGAAGAATTTACCCGCGGCCAAAAAGCCCGTTGAAAAGGAATTTATGTCGCCGGGTTCGAGCGAGTCGCCGGCGGCAGCAGCTGATGCGGTCGTGGGAGCAGGATCCGGTTCTGAGAATAAGTAAGTCATGCCGACAGACGGCAGAACCTCAGGCAGCCCCGAGATTTTCGCCGTCGCGATGGCGCAATTCCGAACGCAAGCGGCGGACTTCGCTCTCGAGAGCGTGTTGCTGAGCGACCCATTCTTGGTGTGTGCGTTGGCGCCACTCCACTTGGCTGTTTAATTCCTTCTCTCGAGCGGCGAGACGAGCAGCCTGCAAATCAATTTGATGCTGCTGAGCGGTGACGCATTGCTGCCAATCTTGTTTTTGGGTGGCAAGCAGTTGGTATTGCTGGGCAACTTTGGCGGCTAAGCTTTCCGCTTCTGTATGCTGCTGTGCGGCCTCCGCAGCCTGCAGGCGAAAACTTTCGGACAACTGTGTTCGCAGTCGAGCCAGCGATTGCGTGATGGTTGCCGACGGGACTGAGGCGGACATTTGGGCGAACAACTCCTCGGTGGCCAGCCGGAGTTCCAAGGTTTCGCGTTGGATACGCAACAGATCGTCACGTAGCTGATCCAGAGCGGCGCCGCGTCGTTCCAACTGGTCGGAGCGCTGGATTTGTGCGTCTCGCTGTTCCTGCAATTCAATTTCGGCGCGACGCTGTTGGTCGGCAAGTTTGGCTTGTTGCAGCTGAAAACGAGCTTGAATGTCGGCGGACTGTTGCTGATGTTGTCGCTGCCGATCGTTCCACTCGACCTGGCTGCGAGCCAAGGCGGATTCAGCGGCTTCCAATGCATCTTCGCGCTGGCGAAGTTTTTGTTCGGAGACGTGGCAACGCTGTTCGCGTTGCTTCAATTCCAGTGCAAATTTATCGAGGTGCTCTTGGCACTGCTGCGAATCTAAATCGCGTAATGTCAGTTGGTCGTGCTGGAAGGACAAATCGCTCCCCTCGTCTAGCTGCTGATGCAAAGACTTTTGCACGGAGGCCGATTGCAATTCCAAGCCTACATCTAATTCGACATAGCGCGAA
>DASXPQ010000153.1:0-8396 GCA_036493575.1 Pirellulales bacterium | reverse complement strand
CAAAGCAGAAGGGGACTTTGCGCGGGTTACACTACGTTGATCCATCTTTGGAGGAAGCCAAGTTGGTCCGGTGCACACGTGGGGAAGCATACGTGGTAGGCGCAGACATTCGAGAGAATTCACCCAGCCATGGACGTTGGGTCGGCATGCAATTGACGGCCGACAATCATCGGCTGCTTTATATACCACCCGGTTGTGCACAAGGCTATCAAACGTTGGTAGATCAGACGGAAATGCTGTATCAGATGTCGGCGGTATTCGTCCCGGGTTCGACGCGAGGCATCCGTTACGATGATCCGCATTTCCAAATTCGCTGGCCGCTGGCGGTTAGTTGCATTTCAGCGGCTGATTTATCGTGGCCATTGTATAGAGCCGGCTTGGATCGGACTGCGACGTTGATTACGGCAGTGGATGTTGAAAAAGCAGGGGCCAATCGATGAGCATTGCAGCTGTGTCAAAGGTATCTATGCCGGAAGCATTGCCGGATGATCGGCAAGCTGCTGTTGCGGGTGGCAATTTCGCGCGGCATTGTTGCCGGTTTTGCAATCATGAACTGCAAAGTGTGTTTGTGGACCTGGGCACATCGCCCCTGTGCGAAAGCTTTTTGTCTGCGGAGCAACTGGCGCAGCCGGAACCGTTTTATCCCTTGACCGTGTACGTGTGCGATAAGTGCTTCCTGGTGCAGTTGCCGGCCCACGTTAGCGGCGAACATATTTTTAGTGAGTACGCGTATTTTTCGTCCTATTCGAGCAGTTACCTGGAACATGCGCGGCTGAATGCGGAATCGCTGATCCGCCGGTTTGAATTGGGCTCGCACAGTTTCGTGGTTGAGGTGGCCAGCAACGACGGTTATATGCTACGGAATTTTGTGGCGCGAGGGATTCCAAGCCTGGGAATTGAACCAGCCGCGAATATTGCGCGGGTGGCTCAGGAGCGCGGCATTGCGACGCTGATCAAATTCTTCGGCGAACAGACTGCGAGAGAGGTTGTAGCAGGCGGAAAAGGCGCCGATTTGATTGTGGCAAACAATGTTTTTGCGCACGTTCCCGATCTGCATGATTTTGTCAAAGGGCTAAAGATTCTGCTGGCGAAGCAGGGAGTGGCGGTGATTGAAATCCAACACCTGCTGCGGCTGATTGAACGAAATCAGTTCGATACCATCTATCAGGAGCATTTTTGCTATTACACGCTGCATTCGCTGAAAACCGTATTGGCGGCGCATGGGCTAAAGCTATTCGATGTGGAGGAGATTGCAACTCATGGTGGGTCGGTGCGGATTTACGTTGCCCACAGCGAAAATACAACGGCTGAGATGAATCCGCGGGTTGGTCAACTGCTGGCGACCGAACGTAGCGCGGGATTAGATCGATTGAACGGTTATGTGGGCTTTGCAGACAAAGTTGCGGAAGTAAAACGCCAACTGTTGGAATTTTTAATTCAGGCGAAGCGTGAAGGAAATTTCGTGGCGGGTTACGGCGCCCCAGGCAAGGGGAATACGCTGCTGAATTACTGCGGTATTCGAGGCGATTTTTTGGATTACACGGTTGACCGGAATTCTTACAAACAGGGACGCTTTCTGCCTGGGAGCCGTATTCCAATTTACGGCCCGGAGCGAATTGCTCAGACCAAGCCCGATTATGTGCTTATTTTGCCCTGGAATCTGCGAGAGGAAATCAGCGAGCAGTTGGATTACATTCGAGGATGGGGTGGAAAGCTTGTAGTGCCAATTCCGAAGTTAGAAGTTTGGTGAGACGTGGACGACGACAATTGTCGGAAGCGAATTTGAAATGATGACACTTGAACGAGCACTGTCGCGGCGCGAAGCGGAAGGCCAACCGGTCCGCATTGGGCTAATTGGCGCCGGCTATATGGGACGCGGCGTGGCTTTGCATTTGTGCACTCCGCTGCCGGGCATGCGACTGGTTGCCATTGCAAACCGACACGTGGAAGGGGCGCTGCAAGCCTGGGCCGGCGCGGGGTGGCCCGACGCAACTGTTGCCGACAAGCAGTCTGATTTAGACAAGAACATTGCCCAAGGCAAGCCGGTTGCTACCGCGGACGCCGATTTGTTGTGTCATTCGGCAGGGATTGATGTGTTAATCGAGGCCACCGCCGAAGTGGAATTTGGCTCGCATGTTGTGCTAGAGGCGATCGCGGGGCGCAAGCACATTGTATTAATGAATGCGACCTTGGACGCCACGCTAGGTCCAATACTCAAGGTTCGAGCAGACCAGGCGGGGGTAATTATTAGCAATGCCGACGGCGACGAGCCGGGAATCGTGATGCAGTTGTTGCGGTATGTGCAGGCGATCGGCTTCCGACCGGTGATGGCGGGAAATCTTAAGGGTTTTTTGGATCGCTATCGGACATCCGAAACGCAGCACGCATTTGCGGAGAAGACCGGCCAACGCGCCAAGATGTGTGCGGCGTATGCCGACGGCACGAAATTGAATTTGGAAGCGTGTTTGGTAGCCAACGCAACGGGCTGGGCGGTTGGACGGCGCGGCATGTACGGACCACGTTGCGAGCACGTTAATGACGTCGCGGAGCAGATGAAGCAGTACAAGATCGGCGCTGAGCAATTGCTTGAGCAGCCACTGGTAGATTATGTACTGGGGGCCAAACCGGGCGCGGGCGTGTTCGTCGTTGGCTTCAACGACGACCCTGCCAAGCGTCCATATATGGAATACCTGAAGATGGGCGAGGGACCGCTGTATGTGTTTTATAATCCCTATGTATTTCCGCATTTGGAAGTTGTACATACCGCAGCGCGGGCGGCCCTGCTGGGAGAAGCCACGATTACGCCGCGAGGCGCGCCGGTGTGCGAAGTAATTACCGTGGCCAAGCGTGATCTTCAAGCTGGCGAAGTGCTGGACGGCTTGGGCGGGTTTGCCACGTACGGGTTGATCGAAAATGCTGATATCGCTCGTGCCGATCGACTATTACCAGTCGGCGTTTCTGAGGGTTGCCGCATGCTGCGCAATGTTAACCGGGACGAAGCGATTTCCTACAACAACGTCGCGCTGCCGGCCGGTCGACTGAGCGATCGTTTGAGAACTGAACAAGAACGATATTTTGATGCTGAAAGTCAAAATCCAACGCAGCCAGCTGACAGCAACACTAAACGGTTGCGTGAGGTTGCAGATTATCCAATCGAATCCACTCCTTCACGCTCGGACCAAAGTAGCGTGTCTATTCCTTGAACGCTGATTAAATCATGAAAGTTGTCTTATTTTGCGGTGGGCTTGGCATGCGGTTGCGAGAGCACGCTGAAAATATTCCCAAGCCGCTGGTGAACATTGATCAACGACCCATCTTATGGAACGTGATGAAATACTATGCTCATTGGGGTCATAAGGAGTTTATTTTGTGCTTGGGTTGGAAGGGGGAAGCGATCAAAAACTACTTCCTCAATTACAACGAGTGCTTATCCAACGATTTTGTCCTTTCAGAAGGTGGAAAAGTCAATTTATTGCGCAGCGACATTCAAGATTGGCGGATTACGTTTGTCGATACCGGCGTCGACGCCAACGTGGGACAGCGGCTGATGGCTGTACGTCCGTATCTTGAAGGCGATGAAGTATTTCTGGCGAATTACACCGATGGCTTAAGTGACTTGCCGCTGCCGCAGATGATTCAGTTTTTTCATGATCAAAAAGCCACGGCGGCCTTTGTGGCTGTTCGACCGCAGCAGAGTTGGCATGCGGTTGATATGTCCGTAAACGGTGCGGTGCAAGATGTTCAGCCGATTAGCAATTGCGGGATGTGGATGAACGGCGGGTTTTTTGTGCTCCAAGAACGTATTTTCGATTTCATGGAGGAAGGAGATGAATTGGTCGACGAACCGTTTCGTCGGCTGATGGATCGGCAAGAGTTGTTCTCGATGAAATACGACGGTTTTTGGAGTTGCATGGATACTTTTAAGGACAAACAAAGGCTGGAAGATATGGTCGTCCGAGGACGCACTCCATGGCAGGTCTGGCGGGAGCCTGTTGCGACGGCAGAGGATGATTTGGGAG
Organism: Pirellulales bacterium; assembly: GCA_036493575.1. Taxonomy (GTDB): domain Bacteria; phylum Planctomycetota; class Planctomycetia; order Pirellulales; family JADZDJ01; genus DATJYL01. The sequence goes on along the minus strand of DASXPQ010000153.1, from coordinate 4,377 downwards.
ACGGGTTGGATGCGGTGGAGATGCTGAAGCCAACTCAACCTCAATAACAACATTCATTGTTTTCGATTTCGAATGCGGGACCTTGGCTTCGACAAATTGCGCACGATTTTGTGCCTGGGAGCACACAGCGACGATATTGAAATCGGCGCCGGCGGCACACTGATGACGCTACTGGCTGAGCGACGAGAGCTGGACGTGCATTGGGTAGTGTTTAGCGCCGGTGGCGAGCGCGGCGGCGAAGCCAGAGCGAGCGCGGAGAAATTGCTTGAGCCGGCGGCCAGGAAAACTATTGCTTTGCATAACTTTCGAGACACCTGTTTTCCGTTTGTTGGCCTGGAGATTAAAGAACGGTTTTTGCAACTGCAGCGTGAAGTGCAACCCGAGCTGATTTTCACGCACCGGCGGGAAGATATGCATCAAGATCATCGGCTGATTGCGGAATTGACGTGGAATGCGTTCCGCAATCACTTGATCCTGGAGTACGAGATACCGAAGTACGAAGGAGACTTGGGAGCGCCGAACTTTTTTGTGCCGCTGGCAGAAAACCTGGCGCGCCAGAAGGTCGAACATCTACTGGCTCACTTTCCGACGCAGCGGGAAAAGCTATGGTTCACAGCGGGCACGTTTGAGGGGCTGATGCGATTGCGTGCTGTGGAATGCAATGCCAAGAGCGGCTATGCCGAGGCGTTTCATTGCCGGAAGATGGTGTGGTGTTAAGGTAGTGTTGACCAGAGACGGCAATTAGTGGGCCATATTGATGAGCAATTCCGAACAACTTGATCTGCGGCGCGGAGAGTTGGTGGAAGTGCGCAGCGCAGAGGAAATTCTGGCGACGCTCGACAAGAACGGATCGCTGGAAGACATGCCCTTCATGCCGGAGATGTTGGTATTTTGCGGAAAGCAGTTTTCCGTGCGCTCGCGGGCCGATTCAACTTGCGACACGGTTAGTGCCAGCGGCATGAGGCGAATGGAAGGCACCGTACATTTGGGCTTGCGCTGCGATGGAGCGGCACACGGCGGATGCCAGGCAGGTTGCCTGCTGTTCTGGAAGGAAACATGGTTGCGACGCGTGTCAGGCGAAGCTCAAGCGCCGTCAAATAACGGAACATCAAGAAACGGAGCTGGTACAATTGGGCGCGATCGCGCTTGGTTGGAAGCCAGAACAATTCAAAGCGAGCCGGGCGATTCTGAAATCCGGTATCGTTGTCAAGCGACTGAGCTCAAAAACGCCAGTCAGCCATTGCCGTGGTGGAAGCCAGGACAATATCTGCACGACATCGTTGTGAATAAAGAGCCCGTTATTGATGTGGTTCGGGGGTTTGTATGCGCCACAGTGAATAAACTGACTCGACGATTTCTGAGTCACGGATTTCCGAATGTGGCGGGGACCTTAAAGCAAACTCCGGTGGAAGAGTTGAATTTGCAACCAGGAGAGTGGGTAATTGTCAAAAGCCGAGAGGAAATTGTGGCGACTTTGGACAACAGTGGACGCAATCGGGGGCTGATGTTTGACGGCGAGATGCTGCCGTTTTGCGGCAAGCGGTTCCGGGTGCTTCGGCGGATGGAACAGATGATTGAAGAATCGACGGGACGGATGCTCAAACCGCGTGGGGCATCGGTCATTTTAGAAAACGTATTCTGCACGAGCCGTTTTCGACGAGTTTGCCCACGGGCCATTTATTCGTATTGGCGAGAAATTTGGCTGCGGCGCGTGCCTGTGGGCGAGAATTTACCGGCGACCGGCGAAGCGCCGTGCCTGAACGGCAATATCGAAGCCGACCATCTCGTTCCAGGCGGCTAGCAATTGGCCGAATATCTTTCCCGGCTGGCCGTTTCCAATTGGACGACCATTAAATCGTGTTACCGGCAAAAGACAATTGGGAGTACTAGTGAGAAATGCTTCGTCGGCGCCAGCGAATTCTTCGGGCGTCAAATCTCTATTAATGAATCGAATGTTCAAACGTCCGGCCAATTCAGTCACCACTTGCATACTGATGCCCGGTAGAACCTGTAAAATAGGCGGCGAGATTAACCCTTCGTTTGAAAAGAAGGCAATCGCATTTGCCGTCGAGGCTTCCGAGACCAAACCGCGGTGATCGAGCAGTAACGCCCGCGAGCCTGGTTCGGAGTTAGCTGCTTCCTGATCGGCCAGAAAATAGTGCATCCGGCTGCGACACTTTAGCGCTGGTGGCCAGCAAGCAGCTGGTACTTGTTGAATTGGAGTGGTTCGCAGCGCGACTCCCTGATCGTATTTTTCAGCCCATAGATGAAATGGCAGGCGATAAGTGTGCAGGCCGACAGTTGGTGCACCCGTGTCAGTCCCTTCAGCCATGGGCGCGTAGGACCCCGGTGTAATGAAAATGCACAAGCCCAGATCATCGCCGGGATCGATCAAGGTGTAGTTATTTGCAACGATGCGAATTGCAATGTCGGCCAAATCGGCGAGGGATTCGCGCGGATGAAGCGTGGCACTTTCCAGCGACGCCCGCAGGCGGGCCAAATGTTCGGGCAGTCGGAATAGCTCGCCGCGGAAGGTACGAAGTTGCTCGGTGACGGTTGCGCCTAACACAAAGCCAGAATCAAATACAGGAATTACCGCTTGCTGCGCCGGAAGCAGCTGACCGTTCAGATAGGCAAGCGGATCGAGCACAGGGGAAGACCGAAGTGGAGGGATGGAAGGAGGGCTGGTAGAACCAGATTACAGGATCGCAGACGAGCTTGTAAATCGTCAAGCGGCTCGAGCGGTCGGGTGTGGCATCGACACATCGGTTCTTAATCTGCCAAACCGATATAAGGCCGCATCAGGGCCACAATGCCGGGGTTGTAAAAATAGCTTCCCCAGTAGTGCCGTTTGCCGACCGCACAGCACATGTTGAGCTCGCGAAGCTTTTCAGCATTATTTCCCAATGGTCCAACAGCGCCGGTATATCCCAGAGCCTCGGGCTTGTTGCAGGGATCGATCGCGCCGTAATGCTTTAATGCTCGATCGCAATAATTATTCAGCGACAGCATTCTATCGACCACTTGTAAAGCATCGCCATGCGTGTGGCCGATTGCCAGCCAATCGTTGTTTACGGCTGGGGCGACTAGGACTGCTTGCATTCGCGCCAGGCGTTTGGTCTGGTCCGACAGCGTCCAACCACACAGCTCGCCGCCGCCAAGTAGATGCAAAGCGCCCGTAACAATGCGCGCACCGAAACTATAACCGATAAAATCGACCGGTAGCTTGCGATCCATCTGATTGACCAACCACGCCAAATAATACCCGTCGGAATTGGTTCGTGCGGCTTTTTCGCGTGCGTCTTCACGAAGCCCACGAATTGGGGTAGCGGGCCAGGAATAAATAACAAAGCGAATGGGGCGATCGCCGGAAACGCCGGCGGTCAATTGCTGATAGACTTCTATTCCGTCTTCTCGCGCCTCGTCGGCGTATTTTCGATTGCCATGGACCCAAAAAACGGTTGGCAGGGAAGAGTCTTTCGATGCCAGGAAGGCATTCTGCGAGGAGCGATTCCAGCCGTTGGATTTCGCATCGAACTGCCAGACTTCAAATTGCAACGGCAGGGTTTCACAGTCGGGGCAGCCCAAGCCCCGGGAACTAACGAGCCACACTTCATCTTGAGTCCGTGGCACGCAAACGTGCGACTCATGCGGACAGTCAACCTCTGGCGCCGAACATGTCGAATCGTGCGCGCGGAGCTGGGGCGTGACGATAGCCAAGCTCGCCCAGACTGCGGTAACTAGGGTAAGAATTCGCAGCATCTTGGGACAGCAAGGCAACCGGAAAGGTGTTCGTTGCATAGACCGAAAAATCGGCAGGATTGATATCGGCGGCAATGTCCGCGCGCGGACTTTCACGCGTACGCAAGAAGATTGCTTTGGGGAAGCATACCATCTATTCGGATCAGTGCGTTGTGAAAAAGCATTCCGGTTGCGAAAAAAAATCCTGCGTGTTGCGGTTGCACATCACGGGGCGTGTTGTAGAGTTGCGCGACCCGAAAAATCGCCCTTGTTCCGATTTCGATTTGCACTGGAGAGTTCAGCCATGAAAAGGCTACTGATTTTAACGACGTTGGCGGCTTTGACGAGCGTATCGTTTGGCTGCTGCGGCATGGGAAACCCTTGCGGCGGTTGGGGCGGTTGCTTTGGCCGGCGCAATGAGTGCGCTCCATGTGGAGAAGCTCCTTGTGGCGCTCCGGCCTGTGGCTGTGATGCCTGCGGTGCCGGTGCGATGGGCGCGCCTGTAATGACTGCCCCGGCGACCACCATTACACCTGGGCCTGCATATACCACCGGCTATTTGCCCAAAAATTAGTTGCGGTGGGATAAAAAGTTTTGCAGGTTAACGACGATAGCCGGCACAAAGCCGTAGCGAAA
>DASXPQ010000152.1:0-3383 GCA_036493575.1 Pirellulales bacterium | reverse complement strand
GAAACTCCTTAGTACCTAAAGAAACGCAGCGACCGACAAATCAGTCTAGTGCATTCTCGGTGAGAAAAGGCTGCTCGGCAAGCCTTTTCAATATTGCCGCGCCGTAGCAAACCTAACCACCGACCCCGTCTACTACTAAGTGCGGTACCGCTGGACAAAGGCCGCATAATCGGCCGGCGTATCGATGCCAATGGTCAGCTCGTCGACCACGCCTACTAAGATTTCGTGCCTGTGTTCCAGCACCCGCAACTGCTCCAGGTTTTCTAGCTGCTCCAGAGGAGTTCGCGGTAGCCGTGCCAACTGCAACAAAAAATCGCGGCGATAGGCGTACAAGCCCAAATGCTGGAAGAACTGAGGCGGATCAGCCGCCAGCAAGTCGTTTTGCCACTGTCGGGCATGCGGAATCGCCGCCCGACTGAAATACAAGGCGCGAAAAGCGTTTGGCGGTGCGGTGCCATTCGGCTGCTGATTCGGCAACTTCGCCAACACCACCTTCACACACGCTGGATCGTCCAGTTTGTCGCGAGTGCGAATTGGCGTGGCCAATGTGGCCATGTTGATGTCGGGATGTCGTTGCAACAGCTCCACAACCAGGTCGATGCCCTGGCCCGAAAGCTCCGGCTCATCCCCTTGCACATTAACCAGTATATCGACGTCGCCCAATTGCGCCGCGACTTCGGCAATCCGATCGGTCCCGCTGGCACAGTCCGGGCTGGTCAAAAAAACCTGCCCGCCGAAGCTCCGCACCACCGTCGCAATTTCCTCGCAGTCGGCTGCCACACATATCCCTAGCGGTCGGCGTGCCCGTTTCGCCGCCTCATAGGTATGCTGGATGAGCGGTTTGCCCGTTTCGGCCAGCAGCAGTTTCCTGGGCAGGCGGGTCGAAGCCAACCGAGCAGGAATGACAATGTGGCTAGAACCTATAGCGCCTGGTTTTTTCGTGTCCGTAGCAAAGTGCGCATGAGGTTTGCCGGCCGTTTTTGCGGCTGTTGTTACCGGTCGCTGGGCCTGAAGAGCGTCGTCCATTGCAGATCCTTCGTGAATGGATTTTCCAACCTTGTATCTAATCGAAACCGCATTTTTCTGACAGATCAGGCCGGCAAATGCCTGTTTTTACCAGCTAGCGATGCTTATTCGCCCCAGTCAGTCTTTTTTCACTGCTACACGCTAGAATATGCTTGTAGGATTGTTGCTGACAGTTTTATCTCCCGCAGGAGTTCTCTGCCATGTGCGGCATTGTCGGATACGTTGGTCAAAACGAGGCGGTCCCATTCCTTATCGAAGGACTGCGTCGCTTGGAATATCGCGGTTACGACAGTTCCGGAATTGTTACCATCACGCCAGAAGGCAAATTTGCGATCGTCAAAACCGCTGGCCGGATCGATTTTCTCGAACAAAAACTGGCCGAAACCGCCACGCCCGGCCACATTGGCATCGGCCATACCCGCTGGGCCACGCATGGCGCACCGAACGATCAAAATGCCCACCCGCACATGGGCGGCCAGCAAGTGCTGGCCCTGGCGCATAACGGGGTGATTGAAAACTTCCGAGTGCTCAAAGAACAGCTTGAGAGCGAAGGCTACATTTTCCGCACGGCAACCGATACCGAGGTCATCGCTCACTTAATCGCTAGTTGTCTGGATAAGCAGTCCGACCCGAACAAATCTGCGCCCACGAATTCCAAAAAACAATCCAACGGTAAGGCGTCTGCTGCTTCCGACGAAACCGATCCGCACGGGCCGCTCATCCACGCTGTGCAGGAAGCATTGGCGCAGCTCCGCGGCACTTACGGACTGGCAATTATCTTCCGCGAATATCCGGACGTCATCATCGCCGCGCGCTTGGGCAGCCCACTGGTGGTGGGCGTGGGCGATGGAGAACACTTCGTGGCCAGCGACGCCTCGCCGCTGATCGGCCACACCAAGCGGATTGTTTATTTATCCGATCATCAATTGGCCGTTGTCACAGCCGATTCCTTGCGCGTCATCCATCGCGATCAAGGTCATATCGCACATCGGGTACGAAATCTGGAAGTCGAATCGGGCGCCGTCCAATTGGGCAACTACCCACACTACATGCTCAAGGAAATTTTTGAGCAACCTGAATCGTTGGAAAACGCCATGCGCGGCCGGCTCGACCAGGATGAAGCAACCGCCGTTTTCGGCGGCTTAAATCTGACGCCGCAGCAATTGCGCCAGGTGAACCGGCTGATTCTCACCGCCTGCGGCACGAGTTGGCATGCGGCCATGGTCGGCGAGTATTTAATTGAAGAATTCGCCCGCATTCCGGTTGAAGTGGAATACGCCAGCGAGCTGCGTTACCGCAATCCACCGATCGAGCGCGACACGCTGTTGTTCGCCATTACGCAAAGCGGCGAAACCGCTGATACGCTGGCGGCCCTGCGCGAAGTCAAACGCAAAGGCCACCCCACGCTGGCCATTTGCAACGTGGTGGGGAGCACGATCGCCCAGGAAGCCGATGGCGGCATTTATCTGCACGCCGGGCCGGAAATCGGCGTAGCATCGACCAAGGCATTCACATCGCAATGCCTCACGCTGGCGATGTTGGCCCTGTATTTCGGCCGCATTCGTCATCTTAGCTATGGCGCCGGCAACCGCATCATCGAGCAAATGCAGGGCCTTCCGGACAAAGTGCGGCAGGCGCTGGAGTGCAATAACTCAGTGCGCCAAATTGCCGCCAAGTATGCCCAGTGCACCAATTTTATGTACTTGGGCCGTCAATTCAATTTCCCCACGGCTCTGGAAGGCGCACTCAAGCTGAAGGAAATCAGTTACATTCACGCCGAAGGTTATCCCTCCGCCGAAATGAAGCACGGACCAATCGCTTTGGTCGACGAGCACACCCCCACGGTTTTTGTGATTCCGCATGGGCAAGTGTACGAAAAAGTCATGTCGAACCTGGAAGAAATCAAGGCTCGTGGCGGCCCGGTCATCGCCATTGTTAGCGAAGGGGACAAGCGCGTGGTTGAACTAGCCGACGACGTGATTTACGTTCCCGACGTGGAAGATTTTCTGCAGCCCATTGTCAGCGTCATACCGCTGCAACTGCTGGCCTATCACATCGCCGTGCTGCGCGGCTGCGATGTTGACAAGCCTCGCAACCTAGCCAAAAGCGTCACGGTTGAGTAGGGCTCAATGATAAACGCCAACGATGAACGATGAATTTCGTTCATAACGCCCGCCTGTTCCGCTGCTGCGTTTATCGTTTATCATTCATCCTTGATCGTTCTCACCGGGGCCCGTAGCTCAGTCGGTTAGAGCAGGGGACTCATAATCCCTTGGTCGGGGGTTCGAGTCCCTCCGGGCCTACTGTTGGTTAAGTTTCGATTCCCAATTTTGGTGTGGATGGTCAAGCTCGGGCGA
>DASXPQ010000151.1:0-3995 GCA_036493575.1 Pirellulales bacterium | reverse complement strand
CTACGGGAACGCCGTTTCCTCATCACAATCCGTCGTTGATGCCGGCACCGCCCTGCGAAACGTGAAAACCTCGGGCGGCCAAGTGGCGTTCCTTGGCGAACTTGGCCTGAACGGAAACTATCAATTCACTCAGAATTGGTTTCTCCGCGGCGGCTATCAAGTGTTTTGGGTCGACGGCGTAGCTCTCGCGCCTGAACAACTCGATTTCACAAACACTCCCGCCAGCGGCACGCATATCGATAAAACCGGCAGCCTGTTTATGCAGGGGGCGAATGCCGGTCTCATGGCGCGGTGGTAAAAGCGGATTCGCCGCTCACCCTCTTCGGCCCGCAGATGCTTTGCTAGCTGTCCGTCTATCTGCGATTGTAAGCTGCTAGCGATCCATCGCCGTTTCTGGCCGGTGCGGTCGGGCAATCGTTACCACCGCTACAGCTTCACAAAGATTTGCCGGATGGCCCGTTTCTGCCTGCTGGGCCGTTTGTTTGGAATGATCCGTATGCCCCGATCATTCCGAAATCTCCCAAGGTAGCTCTTGTGCCGACTGCGGCGACGTTATGGGCTTGTGTGCCCAGATATCGTACCGCCGACTCGGCTGTTTGTTCGAGTTTCAGGGGGAAAGAGCATGAAATGGCCCTGTTTGGGCATGTGCCGCGCGCTATTCCACACTTTTGTGGTCGGAATTGCGTCGGCTATCTGCACAATCCAATCGGCCGGGGCTGACGAACCGGCCTCGATGCAGCCGCTCGGTCCAGCAGTCGCTCCATTGCGTCGACCGGCACTGGATCCGGCCGGCGCGCTGGATAATTCCGACCCGACAAAAAGTTTGCCCGCCTGGAGCGGCATCAATTATGTTACGCCACCGCCTGCTACGGCAAATCAACCAACTTTACTTCCGCCAGTAACAGCCGCATCAGACACGCCTAGTTCCACATCTGCAAACCAAGCCCCTGGTAGTGCCGCAGGCCAAGCCGCTCCCAAGTCTTTGTCGCGGACCATGCTGCTCAAATTCCCATTTTCTTCGTTTGGAAGCGCAGCAGATTCATCCTCGACAATCAAACCAATCGTTGCCGCAGCGACAACGTCGACTTTTATTCCGCCCCTCTTTTCCAACAACGTTGCGCAGGTTGCATATGCTCCTCTCGATCAATCTACTAGTTCGCGTCGCATTGACGAACGAAGTTTACCGCTTACGGCCGATCCATTCGCCGGCATGCCGTCGAATAGCGTGCCCGCCGGCGATTTTTCCGGATCAGAAATCGCAAGCCCCGCAGCCACTTCGGCCCCTGCATCACCTGCTGCAGCAGCCAAAGGTCCTTGGCAAACAGTTCAGGCTGCATTCAAGCAAATAGTCGATTCCAGACCTGGTTTCCCGGAACCTACGCCGGCCGCGCCCAACTTTGTGACCCCTCCAGCAAATTCGCAATGGTCCTCGCCCGGGCCAACTTCCGCATCGGACACCAGTTCATCGCGAATGGCTTACATTCGGGCTGACAACGTGCAACCAATTCCAACGCAAGGAAGCGGATCAACATCCTGGGTCTATGCGACAAGTTTTCTCACGAGCGATCCCGGCGGCCATCCAGATGTCGTCTATGCCGATCAACCCGTAAGTAATTGCGGTTGCGGCGGCAGACAATCTCCGGACGGCTCCGATACCTGTCCCAACTGCGGCGGCTGGCAGCCGGGCACTTGTTCCACTCACGATCCAAACGGTTCTTGCGTTTTGCAGCGACTGGCCTGCTGTTTGTGCAAACCGTATCCAGATTGCAGCAATGGCTGCATCGATTTCTGCCACAGTTGGATTTTCCACGAAGACGATTGCTGGCTGTTTAGCAATCACAAATGCTGCAATGCTGGTTGCGGGCCCTATCCCTACGGCACTTGTGCCACGGACGGCCAAGGCAAAGGCAGTGGCTGCGGCTGTGGGAATTGTGGTCCATGCGTGCCGCCGCCTGATTTGTACTTCACCGTCGGCGCCATCGCTCTCATGCCCGATAATTCTGCGCGCAATCAGCCGGTTGTGCTCAGAGGCGGCGCAACCGATGTAGCTACCGGCGACCTAGGTTTCGACTGGCGCGTCGGCCCCAGTTTCTTGCTGGGCTATCGCCCAACAAAAATGGACGCCTGGGAAATTTCTTATTTTGGCGTGCTGAATTGGAATTCCGATCGCACGCCAACCAGCCCAGCTGATATTTTGTCGCTTCCAGGAGACCTCGGTGGAATGTTGAACTTCACGGGCGCCGCTGCCATTGAAACCAGCTACTCCAGCCACGTAAACAACGCGGAAATCAACTATTTGTGGCACCACGAATGCCCTAATGTCATGTGGTTGGCCGGCTTTCGGTATTTCAACTTAGACGAGCACTTCAATATTTTGTCGACCGTCACCGGCACAGGCAGCAGTCTGTACAACATTCATACCGACAACGATATGGCCGGCGGCCAGCTCGGCGTCCGGTTGCGGGCGTGCAATCCGCGGTTCGAATGCGACGTTACAGCCAAGGCTGGCGCGTTCGATAATTCCGTCGGACAACAGCAGATCGTCGGCGATGTCGGCACCACTCCGATCCGCAATGTCGGAGACCACACGGCCGATTGGGCTTTTGTGGGAGAAATCGGCGCGAACGCCAGTGTTTATCTCTGCCGGAACTGGTGCGCGATGGCAGGCTACAACGTAATGTGGGTCGACGGCGTGGCTCTAGCTCCCGATCAACTCAATTTCACCACAAATCCCGGCGCTGGCCGCGGCCTAAACCGCGACGGCAATGTCTTGTATCAGGGCGCTCACGTCGGGCTTGGCTGCCGCTGGTAGCATCGATCGCGAATCGCCTGTGGCGTTAGGGCGAAACATGCCCAAGCGACGATTAATGAACTGCCACTGCCGCCGTTTTTTGCGCAAACCACGGCATGTTACCCGCGGCATCAAGCGATAAATCGCGCAGCTTGGTCAGGATCTCTAAATCGGTCCGTTGCTGGGCTTCGAGTAAATAATCCGCCGAACACTCCACTTCGGCGACTTGCAGAGTGTTCTTGATCCACAGGATTTTTGCCTGCGCCGGCTCCGTCAGGCCAATCGTCGGTAGTGCGGCATCCAGAATTTCGCGGTCAGTATCGTAATGCAGCGGATATTTAACCACCGCAAGGTGCCCGCTAGTCAAAATATTTGTCCAGGTGGCATGCCGATCGTGCTGCTCGAGTAAGCGCGTGGTACAAAACTCCGCCATTCCCAAACCCAGCGCATTGCCGTGCGAGGCCTCGGTCAGGCTGCGGACAACAATCCGCCGCACTTTGGGGAACTCGTCCGGACCAGCCTTACTAAGGTATTGCTTTCGGCCAATCACGTTGCTGTCCATGCCTGCGCCGCTAATATTTTTCCCCATTTCATCGACAATCAGAATATCGACCGCCATGAACGGCAACCGCGGCATCCACTTCTTCGCCAGAACCAGTAACTCTTTTTCGCGAGTTTCAATTTCCTGCGGCGCAACCGCTTCGATCAGCGCTGTTTCATCGTAGGCGTTTTCGACAATCGCCACGCCCGCCACAATGTGGCAACGCTCCAGCACCCGGCCTGCCACGCTGCGCACAATCTGCGCAAAGCTGTAATCTTGAAAAGCACGGTGATAAATTCTGGCGCCGTTCAGCTTGCCCAACCCCAGCAACATCATTTTCATCAGGCCGCTTTCAATGTCGCCGGTGAAGTCCGTGTGCGGCTTGATACGCCCGCACAACACGACATGATCGGCCTGGCAAGCAAACCGATCCACATGAACCGGAAAACCTTCCGCAGCCTGTCCGACAATTTCGGTGTCCATGCTGGCCCGAATTGGGCAGCCGCAAAACTCTTCCGTGATGCCGTACGAGGCCAGCACTTCGCGCTGCCCCTCGGCGGTCGCCCCGCCATGGCTTCCCATCGCGGGGATGATAAATGGACTGGCGCCGATACCACTTAGGTGTTTGCTAATCGCCCGAATAATCTGCGCGATGTTGGCAAT
>DASXPQ010000150.1:0-3128 GCA_036493575.1 Pirellulales bacterium | reverse complement strand
TTGACAAGGTGGATTACATCGATGTGGCGCCGAGCCAAATGGTCGGCGTGTCAGCGGGCTTGATTCCATTTTTGGAACATGACGACGCCAACCGCGCCTTGATGGGTTCCAACATGCAGCGACAAGCCGTGCCGCTGTTGATTACCGAGCCGCCACTGGTGGGCACCGGCATGGAAGTGGACGTGGCCATCAATTCCAGCATGCTGATGCGATCGCCGAAAAAAGGGACAGTTACGTACGTTGATGCCACGAAAATCGTGATCAACAACGAAGTGATTCCGCTAACGAAGTTCAAAGGGCTGAATGAGCGCACCTGCCAGAATCAACGGCCGGTGGTGGCGATGGGTGATAAGGTGGAAAAAGGCACGGTCATTGCCGATGGTGCCGCGACATACCATGGCGAGCTGGCGTTGGGGCGGAATGTGCTGGTGGGCTTCATGGCGTGGGATGGCTTCAACTTTGAGGACGCCATCATCATCAGCGAAGAATTGGTGCAAAACGACGTGTACACGTCGATTCACATCGAGGAGTTCGACATCGAGATTCGGGAAACGAAGCTGGGGCGCGAGGAGTTCACTCGCGATATTCCTAATGTCAGCGAGCGAGCGCTGCGCAATTTAGATGAGACCGGCATTGTGCGGGTGGGCACCTATGTGCGGTCGGGCGATATTCTGGTGGGCAAGGTTTCGCCGAAGAGCAAAACGGAGCTGACGCCGGAAGAAAAATTACTGCACGCTATTTTCGGCCGGGCCGGCGAAGACGTGAAGAACGATTCGCTGGAAGTACCTTCCGGCGTGGAAGGGATTGTGATCCACACGGAAAAATTCTCCCGCCGGATGAGTCTTTCCGAAGACGAACGCAAGAAGTTCGAAAAGGATTTGAAAACGGCCGAGATCGAAGGCAACGCGAAAATTGCCGAAGCGTTCGGCGCGATGATTGCCGAAATTGAAACGATCCTGAAGAAAACGCTGACCGATGCGGAAGGCGCTGCGCTGGTGCGCGATCAGGAACATAAGTTTGTCGCCGAGCAGGCAGTGAACTTCAAGCTGGAGTCGATCGACATTCGCAGTCCGGAACGCCGGGTCGAAGTAGAAAAGGCGCACAAAACGCTGTGGCCGGCGGTGGAAACGGCGATTGACGATCGCGATCGCAAGCTGAACAGCATGAAGCGCGGCGACGAACTGCGTAGCGGCGTGTTGCAAATGGTGAAAGTTTATATTGCCGCCAAGCGAGTCATTTCGGTGGGTGATAAAATGGCCGGACGGCACGGCAATAAAGGCGTGGTGTCGAAAATCCTGCCAAAGGAAGATATGCCTGTTTTGGCCGATGGTACGCCGCTGCAAATTCTGCTGAATCCGCTGGGCGTCCCCAGCCGTATGAACGTGGGCCAAATTTTGGAAACCCACTTGGGTTGGGCGGCGGCGGCATTGGGTTTCCGTGCCGTGACACCGGTATTTGACGGAGCCAGCGAGGAAGAAATCAACGATTGCCTGGAAAAAGCCGGGTTGCCCAAGCACGGCAAGGCACAACTTTACGATGGCCGCACCGGTGAAGCGATGGAGCAAGAAACGACGGTGGGCTACATCTACATGCTCAAGTTGCATCACCTGGTGGACGACAAAGTTCACGCCCGCAGCACTGGCCCGTACTCGCTCATTACCCAGCAGCCGCTGGGCGGCAAGGCGCGGTTCGGCGGTCAGCGGTTCGGCGAAATGGAAGTGTGGGCGCTGGAAGCTTATGGCGCCGCTTACATTTTGCAGGAGCTGTTGACAGTGAAGAGCGACGACGTGGAAGGGCGCACGAAGATTTACGAGGCCATGGTGAAGGGCGAAAACACCTTAGAAGCGGGCACACCGGCCAGCTTTGATGTGTTGACGAATGAAATCCGCGGCCTGGCGCTGAACATGCAGTTGGAGAAGCGCAGGATTTGACGGCGCATTATGAATATGAAATTCGACAGTGACATTTGACTGGGCGGAAATAATTAAGAGTTAAAGCACGTTTAGATCAGCACATTAAAGATCACGCAGAAGTGCGTTTCGATTTTTCATAAGGAGGATTTCTGTGAGCATTGGTGAAACCTCTTACGACCGGATTAACGATTACTCGGCAGTGAAGATTTCTCTGGCCCGGCCGCACGACATTCGCAGTTGGTCGTTCGGCGAAGTGAAGAAACCGGAGACGATTAATTACCGTACGTATCGTCCGGAGCGCGACGGTTTGTTTTGCGAGCGCATTTTTGGACCGGAAAAAGATTGGGAATGCGCCTGCGGCAAGTATCGCGGCATGAAATATAAGGGCATGATTTGCGACCGTTGCGGCGTTAAGGTTACGCACAGCCGGGTGCGCCGCAAGCGGATGGGGCACATCGAGTTGGCTGCGCCGACGGTGCATATTTGGTTTTTCAAAGCCATGCCCAGCCGGTTGGGCAACTTGCTGGACATGAAAACCACTAGCCTGGAAAAGGTGATTTACTTCCAGGATTACGTGGTGACCGATCCCAAAGATACGCCGCTGAAGAAGCAGCAACTGCTGACGGAGGAAGAATATCGCCAGGCGCGGGAGCAATACGGTGAAGGGACTTTCGACGCGGAAATGGGGGCCGAAGCAGTCCGCAAGCTGCTATTGAATATGGATTTGGTGTCGCTTTCCAAGCAATTACGGGAAGAGCTGAATACCACCAATTCCAAGCAAAAGAAAAAGGACCTCATCAATCGATTGAAAATTGTCGAGGCGATCCGCGATTCAGACAACAAGCCGGAGTGGATGGTGCTGGATGTGATTCCAGTTATCCCGCCTGATTTGCGTCCGCTGGTGCTGTTGGATAGCGGCAATTTTGCCACGAGCGATTTGAACGATTTGTATCGGCGGATTATCAACCGCAATAACCGGCTGAAAAAGCTGGTCGATTTGAATGCGCCTGAAGTAATCATCCGCAACGAAAAGCGAATGCTGCAGCAATCGGTCGACGCGCTGTTCGACAACAATCGCTGCAAGCGCCCCGTGCTGGGTTCCAGCAATCGGCCATTGAAATCGCTGACCGACATGATCAAGGGCAAACAAGGCCGGTTCCGCGAAAATTTGCTGGGCAAGCGAGTGGATTATTCGGCACGTAGCGTGATCGTCGT
>DASXPQ010000149.1:0-6087 GCA_036493575.1 Pirellulales bacterium | reverse complement strand
AGATACGAGTGCCCGCTTTTGGCTGACAACGAAATTTATCCCGAGCCTCCGATAAACCAATGGAACTACAAAAATAAATCTGACTCTGATCGCGTGGAGGAATGGGGATTTGGATCTGCTCACAGTGGCATAACGAATTCGCTGTGGGGGGATGGCTCTGTACGAACTATTCGCAATTCAATCAATAATAACGCCCTGAGCAGCAGCAACTTTGGACTTTTGTTTATGCTCACAGTTCGCGATGATGGTAATTCCGTCGATCCGAACAGCTACTGATAGTGTCGTTGCATTTTGTTTTGAGTAATTGTCGGCGAGAAAATGATGCTCTGTTTTGATTACGACAACGCGATCCTCTCCCATTAAATACGACGCCTCCGACAACGCACAGAACCGCACTTCTATTGGTAGATTTTTCTGCGAGGTCGAGGCGGGCAGAGTCTTCCCATGTTGTAATTTGTCAATTAGAGAGGACCGAGTGTTCCTTCTTCGCAATCAAATCTGCTTGAATCGCCGGATGGCCCGATGCTTCACATTATTGTGGGCGCTCATCGTTGCGCTTGGCTGCTCGTCGCAAGGTATAGATGCCCAGGTCGCCGCGATGAACAATGCCAATATCAAGCGCGTGGCCAATCTCTATGCCGCCTACCAAAACAGCAATCGTGGCGAAGGCCCCAAGAACCTCGCCGCGCTTAAGCAGTACACCGAAGGCATTCCGTCAGAGAATTTGGAGATGATGAAAATTGATCTCAAGAATTTCGACTCGCTGTTTATATCAGAGCGCGACGGTAAACCGTTCAAGATAAAATATGGAGTTATGCATTACCCATTAACCCCGCCGGACGCCGTGGTGTTTGAATCCGAGGGACGCGGCGGCACCAAGCAAGTTGCTTGGACCAGTTCGAAAGTGGACGACGTGGACGAAGCCCGTTACAACGAATTGTGGGGTGAAAAACAGGCTCCGGTTGCATCGTCGACTCCCCCGGCGGAAGCAAAGGGACCCGGCGACGCGGCTAAACAGCCACCAGAAAAGTGACGATGGTCCGGCTTTTTAGGTAATTGGTTGCCCGGTCGGATTGCCGAGTGCAACATTCATTGTGTCGCCGTCGCCGCGGAGTGAATTTGCCATTCGACCTTGCCGGCCAGTGGATTGCTCTCCAAGCGGTAGCCGCTGCTCTCGGGTGTTAGGCGAAGCATTTGCAGATCTTTCCCGGGCAATGCAAATAACGCGGTTGCTGGGCTGTGGGATGAACTGAAGACACGCAGCTCGACGTGCTTCCAATCGATATCGGCCGTGCTTTGAGCCACAGCAACTTGCGGGATGGCGGACCCATCTTTCACCAGCAGCACGATGGGAATTGCCCCGGCCTTGATGTTGTGCCATTGGTTACCCTCATACTGCTGGCCGGATTGGTAATCGAACCATTTGCCGGGCGGCAGGTAGACGCGGCGCGTATCGGCCGGGGAAAACAGGGGTGCCACCAATAGATCGGGCCCGAACATATACTGATCATCAATGAACCAAGCCGTGGGGTCGGCGGGAAACTCAAAGAACAGAGTTCGGAGCAAGGGATAGCCGTGCGCCGATGAATCTTTAGCTTGCGCGTAAATGTACGGTATCAGTTGATATTTGAGCTCAATAGCCCGACGGAAATCGTCGACAAACGCATTGTCGTAGCCCCACGGTTCGCGGGGCGGGGCGCCGTGGCACCGTGTTTGAGAAGTCAGGGCCGCGAATGGCAACCAGCGACGATACAGGTCGCGGGGAGACTTGTCGACAAATCCGCCGGCATCATGGCTCCAAAAGGTAAATCCACACAGGCCCAGGGACAGTCCGCCGCGGAGTTCGGCTGCCATGGCCGAGTCGGTATTTTCGGCGTCGCCGCCCCAGTGGAGCGGATAGCGCTGGCTGCCGGCCCAGGCACTGCGGGCCCAGATGGTGTTATTGCCAGTGATTTCTTTGGTGATATCGGCGACTGCCTTGTTGTAGCGCAGCGGATAGAGGTTGTGTTCGTACCAACCCGTGGCACCGGAGGCGTACAGCCCATGCAGCGGTGCATCCTCGCCGAAATCGACTTTGATGACACCCACGCCGAGTTTCAGCAGGCTGGCCAGCTTGTCCTGATACCATTTCACGGTAGCTGGATTGCTGAAATCGAGAATTGCATCCTCATAGGGCTGTTGGCCGCCCTCATTGCGGACTTCGTAACCGTTTTTGATGATCGTGTCGAACAGTTCGTTTTTGGACGTGAAATAAGGAAGCTGCCAAAGACTGATGTGAAAGCCCAACTGCAGCAAATCGGCGATCATTTGCTTCGGATCTTTAAACCGCGACGGGGCGAACTGGTAGTTGCACTGCCAATCGGTCTCGAACCAGCCGGTATCCAGATGGATCACGTCGCACGGGATATGGTACTCGCGAAGTTTGGCGGCCACCTCGCGAACTTCCGACTCGGATTTGTACGTGATGCGGCTCATCCACAGGCCAAACGACCATAACGGTGGGACGGGACTGCGTCCGGTAATCGCCGTATATTCCGATACGATGTCTTTTGGTTCGCCCAAGAAGATGAAAACATCCAGAACATCGTCCCCCGTGTAGATGACGTTCGATTGGTCGAAGCCATTGCCGAAGTCAAGCGTTACCGGGGTGCTAGTGTGAACGAACATGCCGTAGCCGTTACTACTGAGAAAAAACGGAATGGGCTTGTACATTTTTTGACTTTGAACACCCATGCCATCGCGAAGATACAGAATGACCTTCTGTCCGCGCTTGTTAAGCCCGGTGAACGACTCGCCGCAGCCATAGATTTTTTCGTCGTGGCCTAGCTCGAAAGCAGCGGTCGTATTGCGGCCGAAATCGCCGGCCCTACGGACGAATGAGAACGGAATTCGCTCGGAATAAGAGTTTGGCTCACCAAGCGTAAGCGTACGGGTCAGCAGTTTACCGGTGGCATCGTACAGTTCCAAACGCCATGGCTTTTTGGTCAGTTTCAGCTTGCCGAACTGGCTGGTGTAAGTGATTGTGCCGCCGTTCTTTTCGACTTTCCATGACTGGTCGCTCGGCACAGTGCCGGCCAGCATTAGCGATTGACCGTCGCCCAGCGGAGTATTTCGGGCAGAGCAGCGCAGCCGCACGGTGTGCGGACTCACAAACGTGAGCGAAAAAGGCAGGGCAGGATCGCGGTCATATTCGGTCGCGGGGAATTCGTTTGAATCTGCGCGAACGAATGCGGGATCAACTTTGTTGAACGAAAAATTGGTCTGTTTTCGGTACCGGTCCCAGCGAAGTTTGCCGCTACCGGTTGCGGAATCGAAGTCGGTGACCTCGCTGGCAACAAAGAATGTTTGCTCTAACCTTTTATATTCCTGGCTGACGTCGACAAAATCGCCCATGAGCTGGGCGTGCAGCGTGCTGCCCGTTGCGACCGTTCCGACCAAGACGAATAAATAAGCCGACCGCGACCAACGCCCCAAACACAGACCCATGTTGTTGCTCCCTGATGAACGATGTACTGTTCCTCAGGTTACTTAAAACTGACCTTGAATGCCACTACGTCTTGACTGGCAAACTTATCGGGCTTGTGGATGGTCAGAGCGTCATCTAATTGATCCCATTTGATGGTTTCGTCAGAACCCAGCAGCTTTATTTCCGCAATTGGCTTGGCCGAAGATGCCGACAAACCGAGTGACTTTACGACTAAGTCGCCGGCCGGAACGCCCATCGCGAATACGTACACCGCGCCGTTTTTCGTCGTAAACCGGAGATCGGCTGCGGCGTATTTTGAGCGGCCCTCATTCGATGTACCTTCGGTAACCTCTGTCGGCCCTTCGCCGAATACGGTCCAAGGCCGCGAGCCGAAGATGCCTTCACCATTGACCGCCATCCAATCAGCCAGGTTATGTAAAAATGCAAGTTCGTCATCGTCGATGGTGCCATCGCCGCGAAGCGGGATGCTGAGCAGCAAATTGCCGTTCTTGCTGACAATATCGACCAGCATCTGCACGACTTGGCCCACGGTCTTGTAACGATGTCGCTCGAACAGGCCACGATCGTAGTGCCACTGGCCGATGCAGGTGCACGTTTGCCACGGCGCCGGTTGGATTTGTTTGCTGAAGGTTCGCTCATAATCTTCAACCACTCCCTGCCGATGCTCCGGTTTGAGTTTCTTGGCGGTGAGCACGGCCTCCAGCTTGCCGTCGTGCCAACTCGTGTTGGCATTGTAGTAGTGCGCGGTAATGTCCAGCCCCGTTTGGCCCAATGGCAATTCTGTATCGTCAAAATAAATCAGATCGGGATGATATTTGTCGATCAAATCTTGACAGCGTAAAAACCAAGTATTCACAAACATCGGATTGTTTGGCGGTGGCTGCTCGGTCCATGGTCGATCGTTCTTTTCGTGCCACTGGTTCGCTTCTTTGATAGTTTTCAGCCCGGCAGGCATGACGATATTTTGTCCGGTGTACAGTTCCTGCGGATCAAGCCCTTCCCACCACTTTCCCTTTCCATCGGCAAGGGTCAAAAAGCCGTCGTAACGGATGCCTGCTTTATCGCCCTCGGGATCGTAACCGTAAGCATCCTGAAACCAGTGCCAAGCGTGGGCCGAGTGGTTCGAAACACCGAAGCGCAAGCCATTTTCCCGCGCTACTTTGGCCCAAGTGCCGACGATGTCCTGGTGCGGGCCCACGCGGACCGAATTCCACTGGTGATATTTGGAATCGTAACAATCGAAATTGTCGTGGTGATTCGCCAGCGCAACGAAATACTTGGCGCCCGCCGCCTTATAGAGCTGCATCAGCTTTTCGGGGTCCCAATGCTCGGCATGCCACAGGTTATCGATATCTTTAAAGCCGAACTCCGAAGGATGGCCATAGTGTTCTAAATGATATTTGTAGGCCCCATCGCCTTGAAGATACATTCGCCGCGCATACCAATCGCCTTGCTCCGGCACACATTGCGCGGTCCAGTGCGCCCAAATGCCAAACTTCGCGTCCCGAAACCAATCCGGGCAGTGATAATTTTGCTCCAACGACTGCCAATCAGGTTGAAACGGTCCAGGTGCAATGTTTCGCTCCGCTGACGATTGGATGCCGCCGTTAAAAAGCGCATCTTTTTGCCCGAGAGATTGATCCGCTGCCGCGTCATCTGCGACAGCACAGCTGGCCAAATGCACGATCGCCGCCACAATGGCAAATGCTCGCACCGCTGCGAAAAACGCCCCACGAGAATTAAACTGGACTATATACCTCACGCACATGATTTGTCCTCTCAGCAAAACAAACAATTCCCTTCGCTCTACCGCATTGAAATAAGACTTTGGTTGTCAACGGCGTAGATCAGTTTTGCACATTATAATCGAATTGCGTTCGCATGAATTCGAATTGGCATGTGCTGAAGTGGCAAGCCATCAAAATGCGTACGCAGTAGTGTTTGAACTTGGACTCATAGAACCTCGGCTGATCGATCAGTCTGGCACCATTGCCATAGCAGGGGAAATCTCTTTGCGCCTGACAAGTTATTGCGCGACGAACCCACTAGGTATTCGGTGACCAAACGGATCGACGGGGTAGGGCACCGATATCAGTCGGCGTTTCTGTACAATTGAAAGCAATGCACTTCGTCGGCAACACCCGAGGGCTAGCAGCCGCACTTCACAGGACGGCGAATTGGCCAAGCGCCTCTTTGATCCCAATGCGATGCCGATGTCCGTCCAATGACCACACACGCCAGTTGCGAAAATAGGCAATTTACCTTAAGGCCAGCCGCCAACATGACTTGCTGCAATCCATTTGACGCATGGCGGCGTGACAACTACTGTGGACGATTCGAGCAGGGACGCGGACGACTGGTTTCTATGATAGGCACCTTGGCGTCGTCCTTCACCCGCAGGGATTGCGGGTTCCTTTTCCGGGTGCGAATACATCAATTCCGACGCGGCAGATCAAGCGTTGGTAAACGAGATTGGATCCGCTTGAATGTGATGGGACTCTGCGAAGTGGACCTTTGGACGAACAAATGGAATGGCTCGTCCGAAAAGGTCAGAGAAGCCGAATAGAAGTTGGTCCCATAAAAGATATTCTGAAGGCGAT
>DASXPQ010000148.1:0-3612 GCA_036493575.1 Pirellulales bacterium | reverse complement strand
AACGGCGAGTTAGCCGCAGCAATGCAGTATTCCATCCAAGGACTTAATTGCGAGAATCCAAAACTCAAGGATCTGCTAATGGATGTGGGCACGGAAGAACTTAGTCATTTGGAAATTATCGGCACGCTTGCCCGCATGCATCTCAAGCCGGCCAAAAAAAATCGCGATGCCGCTGAAGCCGATCCATTGATTGCCATTGCCGGCGGCGGTGGCGTGAGCCTTTGTAATTCCCAAGGGAACCCCTGGACCGCAGATTATTTGAAAGTTACAGGAGAGTTGGACGTGGATCTACGCGCGAACATCGCAGCCGAGGCGCGGGCCAAGATCGTCTACGAACGGCTCATCAACTTCTGTCAAGATAAAGGCACGCACGAGGCGCTTCAGTTTTTAATGACGCGCGAAATTACGCACATGAAAGCATTTATGAAAGGTTTGGAAAGTCTTGGTAAAGATCCCTTGTCGATTGGAGAGATTTCACCCAGCCCCGATGTCGTCAATCAATACTTCAACGATTCCACCGGGGAAGGAGAATATGGCGAAATCGACGCTCGGGGGCCCTGGAACGAGGGAGACAATTGGGAATACATCGAAGCGCCGGCGTTTCACGAACAGAGAGCGAAGGCTTCAGCAAAATAGTTGTCATGCTATCCACAGCATCGTCATTCACTTCGCGCAGCTCATTGATCGACTTGCCGATCGAAAAAGTGCAGGTCTCGGCATACAAAATTCCAACCGATGGGCCAGAATCGGATGGCACTTTCGAGTGGAACCACACCACGATCGTCGTCGTCGAAATTGTTGCCGCAGGTATTGATGCAATTGGGTATACCTATGCCGACCGCGCCACTGCGGCGATCATTCAGTCACTCTTGGCGGATGGATTGAAGGGCGCTAATGCGGCCGCCATTCCGGCGCGATTTGCCGATATGGTGCACGCTGTTCGCAATCTTGGTCGGCCGGGCATATGCGCAATGGCCATTTCGGCGGTTGATATTGCGCTCTGGGACCTAAAGGCCAAGGCGCTTGGCCAATCGCTCGTTGGCCTGCTCGGACAGGCTTGGGAGTGCGTTGAAATCTATGGCAGCGGCGGTTTTACCTCATATAGTGAAAACCATTTATGCGAACAGCTTGCAGATTGGGCTGAGAGCGGTATCCGCCACGTAAAAATGAAAGTTGGCTGCGATCCGGTTGCCGACAACCGGCGCGTTGCCGCCGCACGAAAAGCGATTGGCCAAAAATGCGATTTATTTGTCGATGCCAATGGTGCATACAGTCGCAAACAGGCGCTGGCACAGGCCGACCTATTCGCCGAACAAGGCGTTGTTTGGTTTGAAGAACCGGTATCGTCGGATGATCTTGACGGCCTTGGCCTGTTACGCAATCGGGCGCCGGCGGGAATGAATATTGCCGCGGGGGAATATGGCTATATGCCAATCTATTTTCGCAGAATGCTAGACGCACAATCAGTGGACGTTTTGCAAGCCGATGCCACTCGTTGCGGCGGCATTACAGGTTTTTTGCAAGTGGCCGCTCTGTGTGACGCGTATCAGATTAATCTGTCCGCGCACTGTGCTCCGGCAATTCATCTGGCCGCCTGCTGCGCGTCACCAGTCGTTTGTCATCAAGAGTACTTTTATGATCATGTCCGCATCGAACAGATGTTGTTCGATGGCGTTCCAGTTCCAGTAAATGGTTCCCTACAGCCCGATACATCGCGACCCGGATTGGGACTGGAGTTCAAACGATCCGGGGCGCAGCGTTGGCAAGTAGCCATTTAGGCGTATGAATCTCTGAGGAGGCGAAACAATGAAATCTGATCATCATCACAACGGTCTGCCAAATCGTTTAGCCAGCGGCGCCGCTGGCGGCTTAGCCGGCGCTATGGCACTTCATGGCCTTCGCATGGCGAGTAAGCGTGTCTTTCCCGAAACCGTTCCACCGATGACCAGCAATCCGGATGATTATCTGGTGATGAATGTCGAGCGGCGGCTGCCCAAATCGATCGCCTATGCGATTCCTACGATCGTCGATATTATTGCGGCAAAACTCCTCGCCCTGGGTTACGGTGCGGTCAGCGGAGCGCTTTGTTCAGTCTTGCCGAAGCGGGGTTCCACTTTGCTCCGTGGAGCATGCTTGGGATTATTTACTTGGGCCGTCGGATATGTAGGGTGGCTGCCACGCGCTGGATTAATGCCGCCATTAAAAAAACAACGGCCTGCCCAGATTGCCGGTCCGATCGTACGACATATTATGTTTGGCATGATCACCATTGGCGTCTCGAATTTATTGCAGCGAAAGTCTTGTGACTAAAACACCAGGAATTGATCTGATGGCAAGCCTTGCTCAAACAGTACACGATCAGGTCAAACCTGATGTTCAATCGTCGAGTACGTTCGACGTCGATTCCTTGGAAGCTGAACTGCAATCGGTTGTGGCTGGCGAAGTTCGATTTGATGCCGGCAGCCGGGCTCTATATGCCACCGACGGTTCCAATTATCGACAGGTGCCGATCGGGATTGTCATACCGCGCGATCTTAACGACGTTGTCGCCACGGTAGGCAAATGTCACGAGATCGGCGCGCCGCTGTTGAGCCGGGGTGGCGGAACGAGTTTGGCTGGCCAGTGCTGCAATGTGGCCGTCGTGATGGATTTTTCAAAGTTTGTTCACAAGGTAATCCGTATTGATCCGACAGCCAAGCTTGCAACGGCCCAACCAGGATGCGTGTTGGATGACGTACGCCAGGCCGCCGCTGAGCACGGGCTGACATTTGGACCTGATCCTGCCACGCACAAACATTGCACGATCGGCGGCATGCTTGGCAATAACTCGTGCGGAATACATTCGCTAATAAGTGCCAAACATGGCCTGGGATTACGCACATCCGATAACACCCACGAATTGGAAATCCTCACTTACGATGGCGCCCGCTTTCGCGTCGGAGCGACTTCGCCGGATGAGCTAGAGGCAATTATCCGCGGCGGTGGCCGTCGTGGCGAAATTTATTTGGCAATGAAAAATTTGCGGAATAAATATACAGACCTCATTCGCACCCGATTTCCAAAACTGCCGCGCCGCGTTTCCGGCTATAACCTGGACGATTTGCTGCCCGAAAACAATTTTAATGTGGCGCGTGCGCTGGCCGGTTCGGAAGGCACCTTGGTCACTATTTTGGAAGCGACTTTGCATCTGGTTCCTAAACCGCAGGTCCGATCGCTATTGGTTCTTGGATATTCATCGGTGTTCGAAGCCGGAGATCATGTCACCGAAATCTTGCCGCTCCAGCCCACGGGCTTGGAAGGCTTGGACCACCTGTTGATCCAGTACATCCAGAAAAAGGGGGACGAAACTGCTGATTTGAAGCTCTTGCCGGAGGGAAAAGCATTTTTGCTGGTTGAGTTTGGCGGCGACAGCAAGCAAGACTGCGATCGACAAGCGCGCGAATGTATGGCGAAACTGAAACTTCTAGCTGGCGCGCCATCGATGAAGCTATACGACAATCCGGAAGAAGAATCGAAGCTTTGGGAAGTGCGCGAAAGCGGCTTGGGCGCCACGGCGTTTGTGCCGGGTCTGCCAGACATGTGGCCCGGTTGGGAAGATTCTGCCGTGCCGCC
>DASXPQ010000147.1:0-3923 GCA_036493575.1 Pirellulales bacterium | reverse complement strand
GCCGCGCCCCAGAACGACAACCGCATGACCATGATGTTCGATTCCACCATCGTGGAAAACATGTTCGAGCTCGATTCCCATCGGCTCGAGCGCGAAGTCAGCGAAATCGCCGACGCCGACTATTTCCAAGAACTCAAACGTCGTGCCGAGCAACTACGCGAACAACGCAAATAGCCCGCGCAGGTTCCCGCTGCCAAAAAATGCCAAAAATCATTTCCACGCATTCGTTCCGCGGCGGCACGGGCAAATCCAACACCACCGCTAATCTCGCCGTCCTCACCGCACGCGCCGGCCATCGCGTGGGCGTCATCGATACCGACATTCAATCCCCCGGCATTCATGTCCTCTTTCAATTGCACGAATCTACAATCGACAAATCCCTCAACGATTACCTTTGGGGTCGCTGCCCCATCGAAGAGGCCGCCTACGATGTCACCGCCCGTTGCATCGGCAACGTGCCTGATGACGCGCAGCGCCCCCGCGTGTTTCTGATTCCCTCCAGCCTGCGCACCGGCGAAATCGCCCGCATCTTGCGCGAAGGGTACGACGTCGCCCTCCTGAACGACGGCCTGCAAGACGCCGTCCGCAAACTAAACCTCGATTTCTTATTCATCGACACGCATCCCGGCGTCAACGAAGAAACACTGCTATCTATTGCCGTTTCCGATTTGCTCATCCTCATCGTTCGGCCCGATAAGCAAGATTTTCAAGGCACCGCCGTCGCCGTCGAATTGGCGCGCAAGCTCAACGTTCCCAAAATGCTGCTGCTGGTCAACAAGGTGGCCCCCGGCACCAATGTGCCGGAGCTCCGCGAAAAGATTCAATCCATGTATCAGGCCGAGGTGGCCGGCGTGCTGCCTCTGAACACCGAAATGGTTCGCTTGGCCAGCGGCGAAATTTTCACCAATCGCTTTCCCGACCATCCCTTCAGTCAAGAACTGTACGGCGTCGTGAAACGAATCTTGGAATGAAACGAATTCTGGAGCCGGCGGCATGTCCATAAAATCCGACGATGGCGAACTCGATTTGCTGCTGGGGAAAATGAAGTCGGCCGCCGCTCCGCTCCGCGACGTGCTGCGCGATCTACATGCCCGGCTGGCGCCCATCAACGATGGCAAAGTCGCCGATTATATTCCCGAGCTGGCCAAGGCCGACCCCAGCTGGTTCGGCATCTCCATCATCACCGCCGATGGCCAGGTCTTCGATATCGGCGATTGCAAACAACTGTTCACCATCCAGTCGATCTCCAAGCCGTTTGTCTATGGCCTGGCCCTGGAAGATCACGGCGTGGAACACGTCCTGAAAAAAGTCGGTGTCGAGCCCAGCGGCGAAGCATTCAACGCCATCGTGCTCGATGAAGCATCGAATCGCCCCTTCAATCCTATGGTCAACGCCGGCGCTATCGCCACCGCCGATTTAATCCAAGGCAAAGATTACCCGGAGCGCGTCAGCCGCCTGCTGGCCATGTTCAGCCGCTACTGCGGCCGCGAAGTCTACATCGACAACACCGTGTTCATGTCCGAGCGCGTCACCGGCCACCGTAACCGCGCCATCGGCCATTTGATGTTGAATTTCGGCATGGTCAGCGACCGCATTGCCGATTCGCTGGAACTCTATTTTCAACAGTGCTCCCTCATGGTCAACTCGCACGATCTCGCCATGATCGGCGCCACGCTGGCCAACGGCGGCGTGAATCCCGTCACCGGCCAGCGCGCCATCGAACAAAAATATGTGAAGTATCTGCTCAGCATCATGCACTCCTGCGGCATGTACGATTACGCCGGCGAATGGGCCTACCGCGTCGGCATCCCAGCCAAAAGCGGCGTCGGCGGTGGCATCGTCGGTGTCGTCCCCGGCCAGTTCGGCATCGGCATCTTCTCGCCGCCACTGGATAGCAAAGGCAACAGCGTCCGCGGCATCAAAGCCTGCCAGGAACTCTCCGAACGCTTCGGCCTGCACTGCTTCGAAACCAAATTCACCGGCCAATCTTTCCAATCTCTTCTGGCGCCCGTCCGCAGCAGTGGATGACGTAAAATTCTTCCCACTCGGGCTGTGGATATCTTCAAAGCTCGCCGGTACAATCTCCCGTCAGTACATGGAAAGCGGACCCCGCACGCCGCTTCGGGAGAAATTCAGAGATCTGTTCCTCTGCATAGGGAGACTCTTTTTATGCGCACCTGCTCGTTCACCGCCGGTTCTTCCCGCCAGTTGTTTTCAATGCTCCTCGCCTTGCTAGCATTAGGCAATTTCGTCGCCGCAGTTTCCTCCGCGGCCGATCCCGACCAAAAAAACCAAAACTGGCCCCAGTGGCGCGGCCCCCTCTGCACCGGCGTCGCCCCCGACGCCCATCCACCCACTGAATGGAGCTCCGACAAAAATATCAAATGGAAAATCGAACTCCCCGGCGCAGGCGACTCCACTCCCATCATCTGGAACGATCAAATCTTCATCCACACCGCCAGTCCCACCGGCCGGAAATTAGAACCGCCCGCCGATCCGCCGGCTGATCCAACCGCCGATGCTGCCGCCGCTGGCAAAACAACCGACAACAAAGATGCCTCTGCCAAGTCCGATGCGCCAAAGTCTGACACGACTAAATCCGACACTGCTAAATCCGATGCCCCCAAGTCCGACACCCCGAAAGCTGACAACGCCACGGGCGGCAAAGGTCCCAAAGGCGGCAAGGGCATGTTCGCCATACAAAAGCCCGACGAGTTCCATCAGTTCGTCCTCATGTCCCTCGATCGCAAAACTGGCCAGGAACAATGGCGCGCCGTCGCCGCTGAAGTCGTCCCGCACGAAGGCCACCATCCCGATCATGGCTACGCTTCTTACTCCCCCGTCACCGACGGCTCCTGCGTCATTTCCTATTGGGGCTCGCGCGGTCTGCACTGCTACGACATGCAGGGCCACCTGAAATGGGAAAAGGACCTCGGCAAAATGCGCACCATTTTTTCCTTCGGTGAAGGCAGTTCCCCGGCCCTGTGCGGCAATACCGTGGTTGTGAATTGGGATAACGAAGACGGCTCCTTCATCGCCGCCTTCAATAAAGACTCTGGCGACGAACTTTGGCGCACCGATCGCGATGAAAAAACCACCTGGGCCACGCCCCTCATCGTTCCCGCCGGTGACAAAATGCTGGTCGTCACCACCGGCAAGCAAACGGCCCGCGCCTACGACTTGGCCACCGGCAAAGAAGTTTGGACCTGTAACGGCCTAACGCCCGCCGCCATTCCAACTCCTGTCTTCGCTGGCGGCATCGTCTACTTGCTTTCCGGCTTCCAAGGAAATTCCTTGTTGGCAATCAAGGCCGACAGCTCCGGCGACCTCACCGGCACCGACGCCATTGTGTGGAAGTTCGATAAAGACACTCCCTACGTTCCTTCTCCATTGCTGTACGACAACCACCTGTTTTGCTTCAAATCGAACAAGGCTATCATCTCTTGCTTCGACGCCGCCACCGGCAATCATCTATTCGGCCCGGAACGCCTCGACGGAATCCAAGACGCCTACGCCTCGCCGGTCGGCGCCGATGGTCACGTCTACCTCGTCGGCCGCAACGGCACAACCGTGGTCATCAACAATGCGGATAAGCTCGACGTCATAGCGACCAATAAACTCGACGAAGGCATCGACGCCTCCCCCGCCATCGTCGGCAACGAACTATTCCTCCGCGGCAAAAACCATCTGTATAACATCTCCGAAAAATGAAAGACCTCATTCGGAACCCTCTCCCTTTGGGAGAGGGCAGGGTGAGGGTGCCGAACTCAGTCACAACCATTTAAATTTTCCGTCTGACCATTGGAGTACTGCCATGCCATTCTCACTCACCGGAACGCTCCTCACCGGCATCGCAATTGCCGCCATCGTCTGCACCAACTGCGGTAAAGTCGTCGCCCAACAAAACTCCGATTGGGCCAAAA
>DASXPQ010000146.1:0-8424 GCA_036493575.1 Pirellulales bacterium | reverse complement strand
ATAGTTGTGCAGGGAGATTGGCGATTCACGAGGGTAACTCCACAGACTCGCGAATGCGCAGCAACCGCTGGAGTAGTCCGGCGAATTGATCGAGGGGAATCATGTTGGGTCCGTCGCTAGGCGATTGGTCGGGATTGGGGTGCGTTTCAAAAAACAATCCATCCACGCCAATGGCAGTGGCCGCTCGGGCCAGTGGCTCAACCATTGCCCGATTACCGCCGGTGGCGCCGCCCAAGCCGCTCCGTTCCTGGACGCTGTGGGTTGCGTCGAACACTACCGGGACGCCGAGCGATTGCATCTCGGGAATGGCCCGCATGTCGTTCACCAGACGACCGTAGCCGAAGAATGTTCCGCGTTCAGTAAGCAAAATGTTTTGGCCGCCGTTGGCTGCTAGTTTGGCGACGACGTGTTTCATATCCCAGGGAGCGACGAATTGGCCTTTCTTTACATTGACGGCGCAGCCGGTTTGAGCAGCGGCTGCCAGCAGATCAGTCTGGCGACATAAGAACGCCGGGATTTGTAATAGATCGCACACTTCGGCAGCCGGCGCGGCCTGTTCCGGCTGGTGGATGTCGGCGGTTACGGGCAGGCCGGTTTCGGCCTTCACCTGAGCCAGAACTTCCAGGCCGGATTCCAGACCGTGACCGCGAAAGGAGGCGGCGCTGGTACGGTTGGCCTTATCGAACGAGGCCTTGAAGATTAATCGCACGGGCAAACTCTGCGTGATTTTTTGCAGCTGGCGGGCGATCGCCAGCGTCAATTCTTTCGTTTCGATAACGCACGGGCCGGCGATGAGAAGCAGCGGCTGGCCACGACCGCATTGATAAGGTCCGACGATGGCAGTTTGATTGGGCACAATAAGAATTTGCGGGCGGGAAATCGCCGCGAACAGACAAATGACGGTTACAAACTTCAGGATCGACGATGCTGAACATAACAATTCCACTTCACGCCTCAAACCTCAAGCCGGCTGGTCGCAGAAAGGATCAACACGTTTCGCAGGAGTAATGCTCTGATTGCCGTGTGGACTGGCTTATTTGCTACGAAAAGCGTGAATTATCGGTTTGAATTGCTGGGGAATTTGTAATTTGTGTTTGACTCGCTGTATCGAAAGCAAAAGACTGAAAACTGATCCTTGTGAATCATAAACGGACGGCTTGGCTGCCATTTGCCGGAGAAAATGTCTCAAAGCGGGACGAAACTGGCAGTCTAGTTAAGACCGGGTGTTTGAATTCGTCCGCAGCAGCTTGCTTCAGCGAATTTCGACAGGTGTATCGACACTGATCGGTGATCGTATGACAGAGACAAAGATGGAATGGACCTTCGATTCTTCGCGCAAAGCGATGTGGTTGCATAAGATACGTGAGAATCGCTGTCGGAATCCTAACCTTCAAATGCCGGCGGCACGGTGATTGCATTTGAAAGGAATCGTTCGGCCCAGCCGGACATCCTAGTGATGGCCCGCGGGGTCTCTGACGGGTTTGGCTAGATGGTTGCCTTGCCCCTGACCATCTGGCACGGTCAATGCGTCATTGACACGTCAGGGACCCCGATTTTTTTTGCGCAGGCCATTTTTGCTCCGCCGATGACAAGAGACTGGTGCGTTGTTACGCCTCTCAATTCTCAAAGTTAGCCATTCGGGGATAAATCAGGCGCAGCGGAAGGTGGAGCGCTTTCCTCCACCGGTGCAATTTGCTCCACAGCCAAGGCTGTTGCCGCCACGGGCGGTTTGCACGTCACGAGCGCTTTGGCCGGCGGCGAGAACGACTTTTTAGCAACGACTTGCATTTGGTCGATTACTTGCCGGACACCGGCGACTCTGGATGCGGTATTCACAATTGGAATGCGCTGAGCGGCGTATTGTAGATTGCCTGACAGCGTTACCGCTCCCCGATTCACCAGGGCAACAATTTTTGAATTGGCGCCCGCGCGCGCCAGCCGGGAATTGACGGTCTTGGACAGTTCTTTATCGGAAACTTCGTTCCTGCCGAACATAGTTCGACTCCCTGAAAAGATGATGACGCGGAGCAGAGAGCTCCAGCGTGAGGAGAGGAATCGACCATTTGGCCGACAGCACGGTCAGTGAGAGAAGATCGCCAGTCCGCAATTCATTCTACATGCCGACGGATCGCAATCATAGCGAAATGTGATGCGGGCGGTGGTTACGCGAAAAATTAATCAAAGTTTCCTGGCCGCGGCGTGCCCGCCGGTTCGCCACGAAATAATTCCAATTCAGATAGAAACTGCATCGGACTGATGCTGTTTTTGTGTTAGACTGCTCGTTGAAACAATAAACAGATTTGAGAACGTGATGCAAGCGATGCAGTTTAACGACAATTGGGTGATTGTTGACGGTTTCCCTGAAACCGGCGGCGACGTGGAGTGTGCTACTCCGGAGTATTCCGGTGTTGAAACAAGTCCCGATTGGTTTTGGACTGGCAAGCGCTGGTCTTCGCAGAGCGCGCGCTGCAAGCTGTTTGCCAGCAAGCGCGATGCGCAATCTGAAATGACAAAAATTCGGACATCTGCCGACTCTTGAGCGAACGCCTGCTGGCAGTTCGCTGTTTGCGAGCTTGCCTGCGATTTCGACGACTGTACTAATCGGCAAGCGCTGGTCGAACCATCAGTTCGACAGAGAGAGACGAACGACTGCCCGCTTTACTATTGCCCGCTTCAGGTCAAACGCCGGGTTTGACTAGGAGTGCCACTCGTATTCGCCTTCATGGCCGGCGGCAACGCCGAACGTGAGGCGGTCGGCGATTTTTCGGGCGATGTCTTTGGGGACGCAGTTCTTGGGAGTGCACTTGTAGCGGCGCGACTCGGTCTTAGGGGCTTCTGCTACGGCAATGCCGCGAAACCGGACTGTTCCGACTTCGACACCGTTGCGACTAACTTCAACTAGATGCATGTTAGCTTTCTCCTAAAATTGGGCGCCTCACCCTGGCTTAATGCGAAAACGCGTAACGTTGACGGCGTTTTATTAAGGGCTTAGCGGCACCGGGGAGCGAATTTCGTATCTCGTTCTGCCATTCACTTTTTGGGGCAGTTCTTTCACCATGCACTCTTCGTGCCGGCATTGTGCGATCGTTAAACCATAGGGGATCCACGCCCCGGCGACATATTCGAAGGTGTTTTTATCGCCATCTTCCAACAGCACAAAGGCCTTTCCATATTGGATTGGCGGCTTCGGTTCGTACGGCACAGGGGCCGCTCGCGGAATATTCTGGCGAAGCGCTGGTCTGGGAGACTTGCCAGATTTCCGGTGATGGAACCGATGCTTTTGTGCCATGAATTCTCCGGGTGGTTGGGCCGCTAGGTAGCGGAGGTCGAAACTTCTTTCCAAAACTGATCGTAAGAGCCAACCTTGCGTAACGCGGTGATTAAATGATCTCGAGTACCCACTGCGGTCCGCGGACCGTGTTGAACTGAAATAGTTCGCTCGTTGGCAATCACTACCAGACCTTCCATTGCCTCGTCCCGCTCGAATTTCTCCACGATTGCGGTTTTTACCGCCGTCGCGGCGTAATCAATATCGCGCAGCATCTAACAGACTTCCTTAATAAATGAAGTACCGAATGTGCGCAGTCAGCATTCGCCACGCGTTTGCGACATGCAGAATGCTGACCACGCATCGGTTAATTAGCGTCGATAGCCGCCGCCACCACCGCCGCCGCCGCCACGTCCACCGCGGCCACCACCACCACCATAACCGCCGCCGCCGGCACGTTCGGTTTTCGGACGGGCTTCGTTGACGGTTAAAGGGCGACCATTTTGCTGCGACTCGTGCAGACCACGAATTGCTTCTTGGGCGGCATTGTCGTCCGCCATTTCGACAAATCCAAATCCTTTGCTGCGACCCGTGTCGCGGTCCTGAATGACCTCGGCGCTTTTTACTTCGCCAAAAGGTGTAAACAGGGCTTCCAAACTCGAATTGTCGACATCGTAACTCAAATTACCAACATATAACTTCTTACCCACGACAGAACTCCATACTTCAAAGATTGCGACCCGATGTGTCTTTCCAGGCCGCTCGAAAGGGACCAGCGTGTTGGTCCGCCAGGTAGGAAAGCGAGAGAGGCGGCTGCAGAGGGTTCCGATAGAGAACCAAGAGCGGCTGATTCAAGTCGTCAGACCGACCGCATGTAGTATACCTTGTTGGCGGTGGATAACCAGGGCAAATCTGGACCAAGCCAGCGACTATTTCAGAGCAAAACCCTGGTTTTGGTGGGCTATGCGGCCGCTAGCTGCTCGGCTTGATCTCCCAAGTGGCTCATTTCCGCTTGCAGGCGATCTAGCGCCGTTTTCATTTCCAGGGTCGTCGCATCTGGCTTAATGAACATCGGCTCGCCACTGAGGGCATAAACGCGAGTGAATGGCTTGGGAATCGCCAGATCGGTCCAGCGGCCGGGGATCTTCCAATAGCGCGCTGCTGAAAATGCCGTGGGAACAATTCCACGGCCAGAGTGCGATGCCAGGAAAACCATGCCAAGCTTGACCTGCCGGCGCGGTCCACGTGGCCCATCGGGAGTCAGCACCAGATGGGTATTGGCCGGCAGGCTGAGCAACTCTCGGACTGCATTCGCACCGCCTTTGCTGCTGGATCCGCGCACCAACTGGATGCCCAACATTCTCAGACCGAAGGCGACATGCGATCCGTCCGCATTATTGCTCACCAGTGCGGCCGTTCGTACATGGCGACCCGCAAACATCGGAAAAGCGATGGCATCGTGCCAGACACAGTAGATGAAACCTTCCGAACCGTCGTTGGTGTATGGATTCGTATTCGGTGCGCTGGATAGATATTGAATTCGCAGCGTTCGGAACAATATGCGACAGATAAAAACGACGCTCCACGCCAATAACCAATTCACGGCGCGAAAGCGAATTCTCATTCCGATGCCTGCTGCATAAGCGTGCTCCGACACACCAACCGTTTAATTCGAGCCGGCAATGGTAGCGGCCAACGAGTTATGAATCCACTGCAGTTGTAGCAAATCGTTGCAGTGTGTCCGCGGATTCAGAGGCCGGCGCGCAGGTCGTCCAAATACCACTTGTCGTGAAAATCGTTGAAATCTTTCATTTGCTGGTTGAGGACGCCGATGATTCCGCCGGTCCATTGCCCGTAGGCTGGAGTGCCGGTAGGCGTCCGGAGATTTTCGGGGAACGTTCGAAGGGTGTAGGCGGGATTCTGATAGCCGCGTTCGACTCCCAATTGTCGAAAGTAAACTCCGTCTAGAATGAATTTTGCCGTTCCGGCATGGCTGAGCTCGACGGTTTCGAACGACTCGTCCTTCATTTCCTGAGCGATGTCGAGCAGCACTCGAAACACATCCGCTTTACTATTGGTGCCGGATACTTTTTGAAGGTCGAGGACCAACACGGACTGGCTGAAATCGCTTTTGTAATAGGCCGAGAATTCAACGCCGCCATTGCGATAATCTTTTTTGACCGCTTGGTTGGCGGCAGATTGCAATTGAATGTTGCCAACGGCGACAACTGGGTTAATGCTCGGTTTGGTTCCGGTCAGCAGGGCGATAAAGCAAACAACAGCAACGATTCCTAAAGCAGCAAAAATCCAGAATTGGCGAGGTTGGCCGATTTGCGGCAGCGAAGGCGGCTTCATGGGAACCGGACCGGGAGTAGCCGTTTCCAAGAAGAATTTTTGGAAATGCCCGTGTAACCTTTGCAGACCTTCATCGGTCGCCCAAATTCCAAACGCGGCGGTGACCAACAGCATCAATGCAAACAGAACAAAAATGGGAACCATCTCGTGGCACTCCAAACGTCAGGGTTCCTAGTCGGACGCAGCGGCGACACCAGCCGCTTGCAATTGCTGTTTCGCTTCATCAAGGGTGGCAGTCCATTTGGCAACGTCGTAGTTCGACATGAACTTGAGTTGGTCGACTGGAATCTTGTTTTCGGTTCCACAGTGTGGGCAAACCGGAAAGGGACGTTTGGGTTTGCCGTTTTGCCGACCACCGCAGCGAGGACAAAAAGGACGCTCGTCCAACAAACCGGCCGCGACAACTCCCAGCGGTCCCTACGGAATGAAGATGGAGTTCAAATATTCAGGATCCTCCCGAAAATATAGCTCACTATTTAATACGTCCGATCGACTAGAAATCGGCGTCACTGACACACAGAAAGATTCTGGAGTGTTGTGGAAGCGCGGCCACACGCTTTAAGTGCGCCCTTTTTTATCCTTGCCAAAGTAGTGAGTTGGGTCGCGGATTTTCTTAGTCCAGTGGCCGGTGCGAGCATGAATAACGGGAACGCTGGTCGTCGGTTCTAGTGCATGCTAAACTCTAACTTTCGCCTTCGTAGCTCAATCGGCAGAGCGCAGCATTCGTAATGCTGAGGTTGTGAGTTCAACTCTCACCGAAGGCTCTTGGATGCGGTGGGGATTTTGCCGTTTTGCGGTGGGCTCACACATTCAGTTTGTAAGGCGAGAGTTGTGGGTTTGATTCCCGCGGCTGGCTTTTTAAGGGACCCGTTTTCCGATGCTGGAAACGGGTATTTTTTTGAGGGAAACGGCAATTTGGCGCGTTTGCGCTGGGAGAACCGGGTTTCTCCATCATTTGCCGAATCGACCTTGCCACCTGATTGCAATTGGCGGTTCAGCGCGCGATCATAACGGCCGGGGAATCGGCAAAGTATCAAATCGCCAATTAAAAACTATTGAATCATTAGGAGGCAAATACGATGAAACCGTTTTTCGTTTCGGTCGTCGTGGCGTGCCTGCAGATCGGATGGGTCGCAATCGCGGTACGTGCCGACGGCCCGCCGGCAGGCAATTTACAGTCCGTGGTTGCAACGACCAGTGGCGCCACCGCCGATGCACGAACTGCCGACGAAGCGGCGATTCGCGCTAGCGGAGCCGCGTTCATCGAAGCCTACAACGCACGTGATGCGAAGAAATTGGCGGAGCTGTGGACGCCCGAAGCGGTGTACATCGATCCGCTGACCGGTGAACAAAGCGTTGGGCGTGAAGAGATCGAGAAAGCATTCGCCGATGCTTTCACGGATAAGCAAGATACGAAGTTAGTGGTCGATTCCAGTTCGATCGATTTCGTATCGCCCAACGTTGCCATCGTGCGCGGATCCGCGCACGTGATTCGTCCAGGCGCGGAACCGGTTGATTCGGAGTTTACGTCCGTCCGAGTGAAGCGCGACGGAAAGTGGCTCATCGACCGGGTTTCCGAGGTGGAAAAAGAACAATCGCCGCCTTCAAACTACGACCACCTTAAGGAACTGCAATGGATGATCGGCTCTTGGCACGACGATGATCCGCGGCCAGGGGTTGAAATTCAGACCGATTGCGCGTGGACCAAGAACAAGAACTTCATGACCCGGTCGTTTGCCGTGGCGATTGGCGACCAGGTGAACAAATCAGGCATGCAGATCATCGGCTGGGATCCAAACGAAAAGCAAATTCATTCCTGGGTGTTCGATTCCGACGGCGGGTTCGGCGAAGGAACGTGGACGCACAAGGAAAATAAGTGGTTCATTCAAAACACGGCGACGCTTCCCGACGGGGGTAAAGCGACCAGTTTGAATATTATCACCCAGCTGGATGAGAACTCGATTAAATGGGAATCGGTCAACCGAGACATCGACGGTCAGATCCAACCGAACGTCGAGCCGATTTTGGTGGTACGGAAATCGGAGCCGTAATTGCGTGCGGCGAATCATCGACCAATCAAACTTAACCGATGCCGAGGTGCGGCGATGAAAAAACTCCTATTCGTGGCGGTTGTCATTTCGATGTTGGTGTTTCCATTGGCTAGCTCGCTGTGGGGCCGCGGCGGCATGGGTGGCGGCGGCCGAGGGGGCGGAGGGGGCGGAGCTCGCGGCGGTGGAGGTGGTGGAGCAAGGATGAGCGGGGGTGGTGGCGGAGCAAGGGTTAGCGGAGGCGGAGCTCGGCCAGGCGGCGGTGCACGCCCGTCGATGGGAAGCATGCCCTCGATGTCGCGGCCAACGCAGGCAATGAATCGTCCGAGCGGGGGTAATATGAATAGGCCAAGTGGCGCCAATCGACAGGCGATGGGCAAACTTCCCTCGCCAGGAGCTCGTCCCTCGGGCGGTATGAATCGGCCCAATGGGGGCGCTGTGGCTGGTAATCGGCCAAACATTGGCCAAGGCACGGGTAATATTGCCGGCAATCGTCCCATGAATGGCACGCAGCCAGGCGGGCGCGTATCTCAAGGTCAATTGAACAACTTCCTGGATTTGCCGGGGGGCGGCGGAGCGGGTCGACCGACGACGCGCCCAGGCGGCGGAGGAATGATTGCCGGGGGTGCAATTGCAGGTGGCGCCCTTGCCGGCGGCGCGGCGGCAGATTTCTTGCATGATCGACCAACGGGCGGAAATCGTCCTGGTCCGGGTGACTTAACAGGCGGCGATCGACCTACTCGACCTGGTCAA
>DASXPQ010000145.1:0-2537 GCA_036493575.1 Pirellulales bacterium | reverse complement strand
ACCGGCTGATGTCTGGGCATGGAGAACTCGAGCACAGCGACTCTGCCTCCCGGCCGGCAAACACGCGCCATTTCACGCAATCCGCGGTCGGTGTCGGTAATATTGCGCAGCCCAAACGCCACACAAACAATTTGAAATTGGTTGTCCGCAAACGGCAGCCGTTGGGCATCCGCTTCGACAAAGATCACACGGCTCTCTTGGCCGACACGGTCTCCTTTTTTTCGGCCGATGTCTAACATTTCATGGCAAAAATCGGCACCAATGATGCGGCCATCGGCCGGCATTCTCTGCGCGTAAGCCAGGGCCAAATCGCCGGTTCCCGTGCATAAATCCAATAGCGGCGCTGCTCCCTGCGGCGGCACGCGACGCACCGTTTGCCACCGCCAATACCGGTCCACCCCGAACGACAGCAAATGATTAAGAAAGTCGTAACGCGGCGCAATTTCAGCAAACATTCGCCGCACACGGATTTCTGATTTATCCACAACCATGTTTACCATCCGGCTGCCAGTTTACGCGGTATAATTTGGATGATAAGCCCAGACCGTCTTGCATCGCATGGCCATCCACTGAAAATCGATATTTTACCGAAGTTCCAACATACTAACGATCAGGCGACAGGTGAATTAACCGCTGGGCGCCATTTCTTACCTGTGGCGAACATCGTATCATCTTTCCTCATCTAAAATCGATCGCCCATGTATAGCACGCTCGCCGTTCACTTTTTACCGGAGTTAACGACACCCGAGGAACTAGCAGCGGGTATCGTTGTGGTAATCGATGTACTGCGTGCATCTACAACCATCACCACGGCACTTGCCGCTGGAGCGCGAGAAGTGATTGCGTGTGCCGAAGTGGAACAGGCACGCCACAGGGCAACAGAATTGGGCCGGCACCGCCAAGCATCGGCCAAGTACTTGGTCGCTGCCGCGTCTACGAAAACCAAATCCGCTGCTACCGCCACGCAAACGGTTGATGAAATTGAGCGGGAACCACTCCTGGGAGGCGAGCGTGGCGGATTGCCGATTGACGGTTTCGATCTGGGCAACTCACCTTGTGAATTCACACCACAAACCGTCGCCGGGCGAACCGTGGTATTCACTACGACCAACGGCACGCAGGCACTCACGATTTGCAGCGCGGCGGAGCGGGTGCTAATCGGCTCGTTCGTGAATTCTTCTGCGGTGCTGCAACAGTTGACCGGGGAGTTACCGATTCATTTACTATGCGCCGGCACACGAGAGCGGGTTACTCGAGAAGACGTGCTGTTTGCCGGGTCCTTGGTGGAAAAGTTGGCCGGGACAATTGTGGAACAAGGAGCGATCAACGACGAAGCTCGGATTGCACGAGATGTGTGGTGCAATGCAATGGGCAGCAGTCGTCCGCCAGGCCGCCGCGCGAACCAGCGACTGGTTGAAGTACTCCGTGATTGTCAGGGAGGCCGCAACTTGCTCAATGTGGGATTGGAGCGCGATATTCTCTCCGCCGCGGAGTTTGACCACTATGATTTTGTTCCGGTTTTCGAAGCTGCCCATTGGCGCATCGTCAAACCGGCGACATGATGTACGCTTATTCGCGCCACGCAGTCGGTTGCGCATCGAACCACGCCCTCGTTTTAATTGTCTCTCTTCCATGGACATGGACAAACTTGTCTCGCTGTGCAAGCGGCGGGGCTTTATCTTTCAAAGCAGCGAAATCTACGGCGGCCTGAACGGCTTTTGGGACTACGGTCCGTTGGGTGTGGAACTGAAGCGGAACGTCAAGGAAGCATGGTGGCGCGAAATGGTCACCGGGCACGACGATATGGCGGTCCCACCTGGAGCGCCCGAAGCTTATGAAATGGTTGGACTGGATTGCTCGATCATCATGCATCCACAAGTGTGGAAGTGCTCCGGTCATTACGATTTGTTTGTCGACAAAATGGTCGATTGCCGGACCGAGGGATGCAAAGGGCGGTTTCGAGTCGATCATATTGCGAGCAGTCAGTGCCCCCTTAAGCCGAGCAAACACCCGGGCGAATTTGAGAAATGCCAGCTGACGGCGCCGCGCGATTTCAATTTGATGTTCAAGACCATTATTGGGGCGCTGGGAGGAGAGGAAGACGCGGCTTATCTGCGACCTGAAACAGCCCAAGGGATGTTTGTGAATTTTAAAAATGTGGTGGATAGCAGCCGGGTGAAAGTTCCGTTTGGCATCGCGCAGATGGGTAAGAGTTTTCGCAATGAAATCACGCCACGCAACTTCACGTTTCGCAGCCGCGAGTTTGAGCAGATGGAAATGGAGTTCTTTTGCCATCCTAGCCAATCGCCGCAATGGTACAGCTATTGGCGTGACCGGCGGATGAAGTGGTATACCAATTTGGGTTTATCAAGCAATCGGCTGCAGCTGCGGGAGCACGGGCAGGACGAATTGAGCCACTATTCGTGCGGCACATCGGACATCGAATATGCTTTTCCGTTTTTAGGACCGGGCGAATATGGCGAGTTGGAAGGGGTGGCCCATCGTGGCGATTTCGACTTGCGGAGCCACATGGAAGG
>DASXPQ010000144.1:0-5121 GCA_036493575.1 Pirellulales bacterium | reverse complement strand
AACAATTCGCGCGGACCTTGCTGGCGCTGGGCGGGATCTTTGGCCAGCATTTTGTGAATGATGCGGCACAGCGCGGGAGGCAAATCGGGACGGAGGTTTTCCAAACGTTCCGGCTGGGTACGGACATGTTGAATGGCCACGCTTAACGCCGTTTCGCCACGGAACGGAGGTTGGCCCGCGAGCATTTGATAGCAGGTGACGCCCAGGCTGTAGATGTCGCTGCGCGGATCGAGCGGACGGCCTTCCACCTGTTCGGGGCTCATGTATAGGGGAGTGCCCATCGTGATGCCGACTTGGGTGAGCTTGAGCGACTCTTCGCCGCCGCCGATGCGGGCCAAGCCGAAATCGGCGACTTTCACTTCGCCGGAACGGGCCAGCATGATGTTTTCCGGTTTAATATCGCGGTGGACGATGCCGCGTTCGGCAGCTTTGCAGAGTGCGGCGGAAACTTGCCGCATGATGGCAATCGCCATTTTCAGAGGCGGCGAGCCGCTACGCGTGATGTATTGCGAGAGATTTTGGCCATCGACATACTCTTGGGCGATGTAGTGCCAGCCGTCGATGCAGCCGACTTCGTAGATTTGAACGATGTTGGCCTGAACCAAAGAGGCGGCGGCCTGCGCTTCCATGTGAAAGCGCCGGACATAGGTGTGGTCGTCGGCCAATTCGCGCTTGAGGATTTTCAGCGCTACCTGGCGGCGAAGCGAGCCTTGCTCGGCCAGATAAACGTCGGCCATGGCGCCGCGGCCTAAGTGGCGCAGCAAACGATAATCGCCCAGCTGCCGGCCGGAGAGATCGAGATCAATAATGTCATTCGCGGCACCGCCGGCTGAATTGCCGCTACTGGCTTGAATTTGCTCGCCTGTGCCGTAATCCTGGCTCATTTATTCAAGTATCGCCGGGAGCGATCCGGTTTACAACGGCGGCAAATCGTAGAGGTCTGTATTCGCCGTGCAATATTAACTATGGCAAACCCTTGGCTTCGCCGCCATCGCGTGTGCCAAGTGATTTCCAGATGAGCGGATCGGCATTGTCGATGACAAAATGTACTGAGCCATCAGCCAACAGTAAGTTGACGCCCCCCACATGCAGACTGCGGGCGGTGCGCCAACCGTAGGCGGCATACACTTCGCTTAAGCTGCCTGTCAGTCGCGAAGAAATACAATCCAGCGTTTGCGAATTTGGCGTCAAATAATGATTGTACATTGCCGAACGATACTCACCATTGACCCAGGCAAAGCCACGCGGATCGGACATATTCCAAATAATAGTTTGGTTGCACGTTGTCTCGGTTAAGGGCGCAGCGAAAGTGAAAGCATAGACAAATCGCGGATCGACCTGCGATCGAGTTGTGCCCCCCCGAACCGCTTGGCCCAAAATACTCTCCGACATTGCCGCAGTTTTGCTTAGCCCATTGGTAATTTGATTCGGGCGAATTTGCGAGTTGATGAAGAAGATGCCATCGGTATCGAACGGCGTCCCCCCGGCCGCGCCAGAACCGGCGCAGGCCGCGTAGTTTGTCGGACCAAAGCCGGTTGAAACGGGTAGGCCGTTATCGCTGGGACAAATAAAATCGGGAATCAGCAGCGCAGCGGTGGCGCGATTTTGCGGAAAGACCTGAAAATTCGCGCCGTACAGCGGCACGGTGAAATCGATCGAATCGTGAACGATGGCCAGCTCCATGTAAGGAGTCAGATGCGCGAGCGTCGACCACCGGAAGAAGGTATAAGGAGTCGACGCATCGTAATGTTTTGCTTCCGAGCCTGGCGGCAAATGATGGCGCGCCGCTTCGTAATGGTTCAGGGCCAATCCTAATTGCTTAAGATTGTTGGAGCAGTGCAGGCGACGCGCGCTTTCCCGAGCCGATTGGACAGCGGGGAGCAGCAGCGCAATGAGAATGCCAATAATTGCGAGGACCACGAGCAGCTCGACCAGCGTGAAACCCAATCGGAGGTGACATCGCTCACGGCACGCAAAATCACGCAGCCGCGTTGTGGAACAGCAATTCTTTTTCATCGCGATAAGCGGTGTCGAAGCCGAATACCCAGCGCAGCCAGACCGAAACTTGCCAGCAGCAAGCTACTGGGTTCAGGCACTTCGACCGGCGTGCTCCCCTTTAAATCGTCCAATAGGGCTTGAAGATCGGCATTGTTGAATTGGCCATCGCCATTGACGTCTTCGAGCTGTTGAATTTCGTCGATGCTCAAGTCGACCGACGAGGTAAACTCGCTGCCGTTGGTCAGCGCTTGAAGCATGATTTTGATATCAGTGGCGGTTCGTGAACCATCTAAATCGAAATCGCCCGGAAGATAGTAAGTAAATGAGGAGGAAGGCTGGAAATATAAATTGTCAGGTATGCCGGCATTCACCTTGGCAAGGGTGATGAACATTTGATTCACGACATCGCCCGAGTCGATGTTATAGATACCCACGCGGCCCGGAGTGCTGCCATCGCCGATTTCGGTAACTAGCATCTGACTGGCGCCACGGGCAACTAAGCCGGAGGGATAGGCAAGTCCCTGGGGATTAAGCGAGGTCAGCTGTCCGGTGGAGTCGAAATTTGCGACTCCACCGCCGGGCTCCGCGCCGTCCCCAAATAATGTGGCTACGGACAAAGTGCCATTATGCCAGAACATTTGGCTTGCTCCGAGGGCCCCTGAGCCAAATACGGTGGAAGTGGCGTAATTGTCGCTGGCAGAAAACTTGAGAACGTTGCCGGTGGCGAGATCATAAGTTCCGACGTAGAGATTTTGATTAGCGTCGAGGGTCATTCCAGCGCGGCCTGTGTCGCCTGTTCCCGTGCCGATGGTATTAATCAGTTGCCCTTGAGCATTGAATTGATAGACATGCTCGGCGCCAAATCCAGTTTGTGTTTGCGACAATTCGCTGACAAATAGAGAGTTATTCTGGCGGTCGTAGAGCAAGCCCCCCGGAGAATAAATGCCTGAAGCGAATACCGACGTGCCGGGACCGCCGGGTGTGGCATTCACGGCTGAAGGGCTCATCGAGATGACTTCGCCGGTGCCGCTATCCGTGACATACAGCAAACCATTAGGTCCAATTGTTACTGCCGCGGGGACCGTTAGGCCGGTCATGACCGTTCGCAAGTAGTCACCTGTGTTGGCATCGAACGCCAAAACGCGACCGGAGCCAAAAGGCTCTCCGTGGGGCGCGCCATTTTCGTCAGTGACAAAAATCGTACTGGCGGAGTCGGCGCGCGAGATTGAAGCAACAAACAGAGTTGCCGCAAATACGAAACCTGAAAGAGACGCGAACCGCAGGCTGTTATTTTTCATCGGTGGGGCCTTTGTGTTGGGCGCAGGTGCCGCAAATGCTGGAATTCCTCGCCCAAGTGTACCAAGGTGAGATTTCAAGACCGGCAAGACGTTCGGGGTGCGCCATCATCCGGTAACGGCGCTGGAAGGTAGGAAATCGCGGAGCAGAAGTTGTATAGCCTGATGCGGCAAAATCTGCTGGCGACCGGCTAGCAATCTATCAGACGTCGGAGTGAAATACAATGAATCGGAAGGATGTTTTGACGCAGTTTGTGGCAGCGTTAGCGGACGCAAACGCAATTACAAAACCGTTGGCAAGGTCGAGAAAATAGATTTTGCCCCATCGGATTAAGAGATTATTAAAATGGTCGAGTCGGCCGGGCTATTGATTTATCGACGCCAGGGGGAGCAGTTAGAGGTGCTGCTGGTGCATCCGTCGGGGAATTACAATCAGCGCGCGCCGTGGGGAATTCCCAAAGGTTTGCCGGACGAGGGAGAATCGCTACCAGATGCCGCGGTGCGCGAGACACGGGAAGAGACAGGGGTTGTGGGCGTGCCGGTGGATAAAACTCATTTGCGGCAGAGTGATGTACCCGTGCTGGATTTGACATCGCTAGGACATATTGATTACACGCGCAGTCGCAAGCGGGTTCATGCGTTTGCGATTGAGGCGCCGCGCGATGCGGCTCCGCATCCGGCATCCTGGGAAGTCGACCGTGCGGAGTTCTTGCTGGTGGAGGAAGCGATGCGGTTGATCCATCCCGATCAGAGGCCTTTCTTAGAGCGGTTAGTAGACCTGCTAAACGGCGGGAAATCTGCGGTGGGGTAAATGCGGTCGATTAATTCGGACTGCCCGATATACTCAGGATTGCCCTGAAAACTGTGCGAGGCGTGCTACGACACTAAGCAGGGAGTAAACG
The DNA here is from genome assembly GCA_036493575.1 of Pirellulales bacterium. Taxonomy (GTDB): domain Bacteria; phylum Planctomycetota; class Planctomycetia; order Pirellulales; family JADZDJ01; genus DATJYL01. The sequence goes on along the minus strand of DASXPQ010000144.1, from coordinate 926 downwards.
AAGTTGTTGTTCGTGGGGAGGGCCCGGGGCGGCACCGAGGGAGCAGGGCGTCTGGAATGTCCGACGAATCCAGGGTTTAATGTCTTGGACACAAGGTGATCCAGCAAGCAGGTTTCTTGTTGGTGGCACTCAATTTGCTCATTGAACGCCACCTTTGCCTCTGCTTCCTTCCCCCGCCTCACTCGTTCCCACTGTAAAACTCTATGAGTGTCGATTCCTTTGCCGAGTCGGCAACGACGGCGACTACCCTGGGAGTGTCGCCTGATTGCGACGCTGGTGTATTAGGATTGACGGCACCGAAGCATGAGCGGCCGAGGCATTTGCCGGCGATCCCCGGCCACGCCCCGGCATTACACCGCGAACGCAAATGGTTGGCTTTGATGTTTGCGCTGACCATTCTGGTTAGCGCCTTTTTGCTGTTCCAAGTGCAGCCGCTGATCAGCAAGTTCATTCTGCCATGGTTCGGCGGAAGTCCGGCGGTTTGGACAACTTGCATGTTGTTTTTTCAATTGACGCTGTTTGGCGGCTATGCGTACGCGCATTTGCTGACAAGATTTTTTGCGCACCGCTGGCAAGCGGTGATACATCTTTCCCTATTGGCGGTTGCAGTTGCCTTGGCGCTGCCATCGGTTGCACCGAGCACAGGTTGGAAGCCGCTGGACCCCAGCAACCCGACGGGACGAATTTTGCTGCTGCTGGCGGCGACGGTAGGCATTCCCTATTTTGTCCTGTCGACGACCGGCCCATTGGTGCAAGCGTGGTTTGCCCAAACCTGGCCAGGACGATCGCCATACCGTTTGTACGCACTGTCAAACGTCGGCTCGCTCGCGGCGTTGCTAACCTTTCCGTTTGTGTTTGAGCCGGCATTCGCTTCGGACATTCAAGCAGAATTGTGGACGGCCGCGTTCGGCCTTTTTGCGTTGTTG
>DASXPQ010000143.1:0-6525 GCA_036493575.1 Pirellulales bacterium | reverse complement strand
GAGGGATTAATGCGACGCGACTTCGGTTGAGAGATCGAAATCCGTCACAGTGCCTTCGGTGGAAGAATTAGTGCCAGGAGCGGTGATCACCCAATCCTTAGTTTCTTTTGGATTAAATTTGAGGGTGTCGGTATATAGCCTGGTCACAAGTTTTCCGTCTGGGTTAGTAATGTCGTGGTACATGACGGTCACCGTGGCCGTTACCGAAACCGGTTTATCTTTCGGATTGCGCAAGGTGGCGATGATATTTCCTAAGCCTTCGGCATTTTTGTGGCTGTAATTATTCAATTCGCTTTTGCCATCGTTCTTTTCCTTTTCGTTCGTGGTGTTATCGGTATGGCGCTCATCCTTTTCTTGGTATGCGTACCCTGGCGCGGCGCCATAACCATAACCGTATCCATACCCATAGGGTGCGTATCCGTAGCGGTAACCTCCGGTGCCAACTTCAGTTTTGCTGCCATACAAATTGGAATTGGATTGTGTCGCTCGTTCATGGGTGGAACCGTATTTCCCTTCCAGTCGGTTTAGTGACCAATCGCCCTGATTGAATTTCCAAGCTTTAACCAGCTCGACAATCTTCGGCTTATGCAGATCTTTGTCCTCAATAGGAATTTCAAACTCGCCGCCACCGGGAGTTTGGGTAAGGTCGCGTTCTCGTAGTTGGTGCGTCTTTCCATCGCCGGTGACCACGTCGAATTTTAACATCGACGTCATCAGCTGTTTGCCATCGGGATTGAAGTACTTGCTGTCCTGCGGGTCGATCGTCAGTTGCCAACTGGCAGCCTTAGGATCATGATCCTGATCGATTCCCTCCTCGTCGCCAATGTGATTCAGATAACTCCGAGCGATGATCTGCACTTGTTGCTTGGTTTTATTGACAATTCTGACACGGCCGTTCCGCTTGGCTTGTTCATCGGCTGCGCTGACGTATCGATGAGCATTTTGATCGTAACTAAGTTTGTCGTCGGCGAAGCGAATTTCTTGAATCTCACGAGACTTGAAGGTGCTGGGAGTGCTAGCCTTATTAGTCTTACTATTCTTATTGGGAAAACTGACTCGCACTTCGGATGAATCGACATAGATGACTGTGCCTTCAATCGGTTCACCATTATGCGTCAGGGTGGCTGGTCCGCGATATTTTCCGTAGTCGAGTGCCCAGGCGTGCGAGCCCAGCGAGAAAATCGCAATTCCCAAACCAAATGTAAAACCGGAATAACGGCGCGACCAAATGTTCTTCATCGTGGGCACAGCAAAACCTCCGCGAGAAATGCAGTTGAGAAACAGGTAATTGCTACGGGCGCGAAGCAGGACCACAGAGGCCTGTAGCATACCTAAGAGGGGTTAGGCTGTAAATAATCCCGGATTATTCAGTCAGTGTATGAAGAGCAGGGCACCGAAACCAGCGTTACGGGGCTTTAGGGCCAGCCCGGCATTCGTTCTACATATAGGCCGTGGCATTCATCGGAGGCCGATTGTTTTCGGCAGATTAGGAATCACCTGCCACTAAATGTACGCGAATTTGAGCTTCATGGCCGTCACGAATAACCGTAATGGTTACGTCGTCGCCAGGATGGAAGCTATCGATCACGGACAAAAAATCGTCCGCCGTGAGTGCCGGCTGCCCGTTGACCGCCGTGATGATGTCTGCGGCAGTACGATCGATCGACGACGATTCATAGGCAAACGGCCCTTGGCGTTTTCGTTCTTTCACGATTTTGAAACCATGCAGGCCCGCCTGTTCGGCCGGACCGCCGGGCTGAATGGCCGCGATTAGCAGTCCCTTATCGGTCTCGTACACCTTCGTGATCCCAGTGTCAGGCCGCGTGACGTGTCCGGCGGCGATGAGCTCGGGGACTACACGACCAATGACGCTGGAAGGAATGGCAAAGCCGACTCCGGTGTTTTGGCCGGTCTTACTGGCGATGGCGGTGTTCATGCCGATCAGACGGCCACGAGTGTCGAGTAGCGGCCCGCCGGAGTTGCCCGGATTGATGGCGGCGTCGACTTGAATGATCGACTTAATGGTGCGATTACTTCGCGACGGCAATGTACGATTTAAGCTCGAAACGACGCCGGTGGTCAGCGTGCGTTCCAGGCCGAACGGATTGCCAATCGCAAAAATCCGCTGACCGACTTTCAGGCGTGTGGAATCGCCAAAGCGGACAGGGAACAGTGAATCTGCCGGGGCATCGATTTTCAGAATGGCAACATCTGTAGATGCATCTTTGGCAACGACTCGAGCGGGATAATCTTTGCTGTCGAACAGCGTCACTTGAATTTCTTTGGCGCCCTCCACCACATGGTAGTTCGTGAGGATGTGGCCCTGCTGATCGAGCACGGAACCGGACCCGGTGCCTTCCTGCACCAAATCGAGCAGAAACATGGAGGTGCTACTGGCCTCGGTCTTAATATTCACCACGCTGCGATTGCAGGCGTCGTACACTGCTACATTGACGCGCTCTTCCGGTGTTAGTTCATCCGCATCTTCTAATGTGGGTGCTGGTCCTAACGCCAGCGGGGGACGATTAGTCTCCACGGTGCGAGCGGCTGGCACGGCATGCGACGATGAATCAGCCGACGAGGGGTAGGGCTGCCGTCGTGACGGCTCCTGGGCTTGCGCTGTCGACAAATGGCTGGGGGTGTTCCACCAAATGGAAGCGGCGACCGCGCCAAGCAACGCCGATGCCAAACAAAGCAATAAGTTGATAGTTGACGTTCGCATGGGCAGAAGTGGAGTCAAAAGGCGGGCTCAAGGTGTAATTACAGTAAGCTGCACCACAAACAGCCCGGTAAGGTGGCCGCCGTCGCCAGAAGTCATTAGCGACTTCGAGAATATCTGATTGGGCTCTTTGTGGGGAGACCGGAGTTGGCAGATCTACGCCATTCTGGACCGAGCGGAAACCTTTGCGCCACCAAGGGTTTAATTTCAACGCGGGCCTACGGCCAAATCACACTTCCGTTGTTCGCCACGAGCGTCGAGTGGGAGGCTTCCTAGCGGGTGGCCTCCGATCCCATGGGACACGCAGCTTGAGGTCAGAAAGAGCCGGTAAATCCGGTTTCTTCGGAGAGAATGCTGCCATTTTGAGAGCTGTAAAAATAGGGAAACATCGTAGCGTAAGGCTAGGTGAGTGAATACAATAGGATTATTCCGCTGGAAGGCTCCGGCGGCGGGTCACGGTTGGCGACTTTCTCTCGAGACACAACGTAGATTCTGCAGGGACCCTTGAGCGTCGTACCGGAACACGGCGCGCGCCTGAATCATTGCCTTTTTTTGCGCTGGAGTATTCAAACATGTTACGAACCACTGGCAGGTTCCTAGCAATTGCCCTGGCTGTTTTCACGGCTTTGCAAACCGTTCTGCTGGCGGAAACGCCCGACAAGTCTATCGATGCATCCAGCACAGCGGCATCCAGCGCAGCGGCGGCCCGCTTTGAGGCGTATGCCAAGCCAGATGGGGCCTCGTATTTTGCGCTGAGTTTAATGCCTCAGGTAACTTTGCCGCCGGCTGAATCAAGCAATGTGGTCGTGTTGTTTGATACGTCGGCGCGCGAAATGGGGCCGTACCGGGAAAAAGGGCTGGAAACACTGCGGGGTCTTCTGGCCGCGATGGGAGAAAAGGACCGCGTGAAGTTAGTGGCGGTTGACCTAAAGCCCATTCCATTGACTAAATCGTTTGTTGCTCCGCGTGGGCAGGAAATGCAGGCGGCGCTTGCGCAGCTGGATCGTCGCGTGCCCCTGGGCGCCACGGATTTAGAAGCCGCGTTAAAAAATATCGAAGATAGCTATGCGGGTGATTCGACCGGTCAGCGCACCGCAATCTACATTGGCGACGGCCAGAGCAACGCCAATGTCGAAGGCAGCGGTGCCTTGGATTTACTCGATCGGTTGGCACACGATCATATTTCGGTCAACAGTTTCGTCGTGGGGCCGGCCAATAACAGTGGTGTGCTGGCTGCCGTGGCGAATCGAACAGGCGGCGTGTTGGTGCTCGACAGTGATAAGCTGGCAGGCCGCGAAGTAGGCGCACATTTAGCCACTGCCATCCACGCACCGGTCATTTGGCCCACGGAGCGAAAGTTTCCGGAATCGCTATCCGAAGTGTTCCCTCTGCAAACGCCGCCGCTCCGGTTGGATCGCGATACAGTTCTGCTGGGCGCGGGAAGCGCAGCGGGAGACTTTGCCGTCGAAATTAAGGGAGAAAACGCCGGCCAACCGGTCGACTTGAAATGGAATGTGAAAGCCACGCGGCCCGATGAAAATAATGCTTACTTGGCACAATGGGTCGATTTTGCCAAGCGCGACGGCGGCCGACGATTACCGACACTGGGCTCGGAAGGTTTGTCGGAAGCCCGACGCGTGTCCAACATGGGCGCCCATACTCTTGCGCAATTGGGGCGACAGGCGGCCTCTGAAGGCGACGTCAAGCAAGCGCAGCAATTTGTGGATGAAGCGCTCCGTCGCGATCCGAACAATCCGAACGCACTGGTGTTAAAGCAATCAATCGAAAGCGGCGTGCTCCATACCGAGGCTGGCGCACAGTCGGGGAAAATGCAACCCGTTTCCACCGATGGCGCCGCGCCAAACGATCCACCATCACCGGCTGTCGAGCAACCGAAGGAAGGCGACCTGCTGAATTCGGTGGAAGCCGCCCAGCGGTTGGTTCAGCAGAAGGTAATGACGGAAGCCACCGTGGCAATGGATCAAGCTCGCAATCGAATGGTGACTGATCCTGGTCAAGTGCTAAACGACATGAGATTACTGTTCGACGAAGTGATGCGAGTGGGTGAGCTTACCAGCGACCAGCGGATTGATTTGCGCAATCGAATTACTGCGCTAATGGAGCAAGCTTCGCAACGGCGCTTTGAAAAGGAAGTGGCCGATGTGGCACGCGAACAAAGTTTGGCTGAGGCGCGTGACCGCAAGAGAATTATTGACAATTTGACGGTGAAGGAGGAGCGGCTTAAAGGGCTGATCAGTCGATTCAACTCGCTGATTGAGCAGGGTTACCTGAATGTCGATCAAGTTACGAACGAACAGGCGCGGGCGGCTCGGCGCGATGCGGCGGATGAGTTTCGACGCGCGTCTTCCAATCCGTACGGGCGGCAACCAGTGGCAGCCACCACGGCCCCAATTTTTGCCGGTCTGGTCACGGCGAGCTTGGATAACGCAGCAATTCGAGACGCGGCAGAGCGCAATTATATGGAAACGCTGCATTTGGTGGATATATCGCACATTCCATTCCCCGACTCGCCGCCGATTGTTTATCCGGATGCCGCATTTTGGCGAAAAATTACCAAGGACCGGGCAAAGTGGGCATCGGTCGATCTGTCGAGCAAGCCCTCGGAACAAAGAATTATCGACGCGATGGATAAAACCGATCACGTCGATTTAGAGTTCACCGGCCAGCCACTGAACGAAGTGCTGCAGTTCATCTACGATAAGTATTCCAAGGGCGATTACCCCTTCCCGGCATTTCAATTTGATGATGCGGCACTGAAGGATGCCGGCATCGATAAAACGACAACCTTGGTGACGATTTCCGTTAAAGATGTCTCACTGCGTTCGGCCATGAAGCTGGTTCTGACGCCCTTCAACCTCACCTACATCATTAAGGATGAGGTTCCGATGATCACGACCAAGGATAAAGCCGACGCGACCCTGGTGACGCGGGCTTACTATGTAGGCGATTTGGTCATACCAATTCAGAATCAGGGTGTTAATCCATTTCAGATGGGTGGCGGCCTTGGCGGTGGCGGCGGTGGCGGTGGTCTCGGTGGCGGTGGCGGCGGAGGTTTGGGCGGTGGTGGCGGTGGTGGCGGTGGTGGACTCGGTGGCGGCCTTGGCGGCGGCGGTGGATTTAATCTACCTCCTGAAAGTGGACGAATTAAAATCCCCAGTCCGGGCAGCGGCGGCGCTTTGGACGTTGAAGATTCCCAGAAGTTGCAGGTTCTAAAGTCGTCCAGCGACCGCAAAACCACCAGCGACTCAGGAGCAACATCCGAGGGAGCGCACACTTCGACCCCAATCGCGGTCGATACCAAAGCGGACCCCGACAAGTTTTGGAACGAATACTTTGCCAACTTAAAGGCGCCGGACGAGAAGCACGCGGAGGAGGTCACCCGCCAGCGCAACGCGCTGATTGCCGATACTGCGAAAGAATTCATGAATCGCCGCAAGTTCGACCAGATGTCGGCGCTTATCCGGGCTGCGTTACGCAACGGCTACGCGCAACCATGGATGTATGAAGCATTAGCACTGGCGCTCCAGGCTTCCGATCAGCCGCAGGAAGAAGTTGAACGGGCTTTAATGTCGGCCGCGGATTTTGCACATTCCGCCACCGACTTAATGAACATAGCCGTGTACATGGGACGCCTGGGACTGGATGCCCGATCGCTGCAATTGCTCCGGCAAGCATCGGCACTGGAACCATATCGCTCGGAACCTTACATGCACGGATTGCAACTTGCCCAGCGATTAAATGACGTTAGCAGCATCCGCTGGGCCTGTTTAGGTGTACTAAGCCAG
>DASXPQ010000142.1:0-6966 GCA_036493575.1 Pirellulales bacterium | reverse complement strand
GGGCAAGAGGTTGTACCGACCGCGCAGGTGAAACCCGACGGCACGTTCGACCTGAGCAGCTACGCCGCCAACGACGGAGCGCCTCCGGGCGAATACAAGGTTACCGTCCAGTGGCACAAAACCGTTAAGCCTGCCGGTGGCGACCCAACACTTGGACCGAACCTGTTGCCGCCGCAGTACAGACGGCCCGATACCTCGCCCTTAACGGTTGTCATTGCCGCTGGACCCAACCAATTGAACCCAATCGTGCTGAAGTAATTTCGCGCCCGGCGTCGGGCAAATAATTCGATTTTGAATCTTTAAAACGGAGACCCTAGTCGTGAGCAAATTCCATTCATCCCGCAATCGTGTCGGTTTTACGTTGGTCGAGCTGTTGGTGGTGATCGCCATCATCGGCATTTTGATCGCCTTGTTGCTGCCGGCGGTTCAGGCAGCGCGCGAGGCAGCCCGACGCACGCAGTGCGCTAACGTCGAAAAGCAATTAGGTCTGGCGGTACTAAATTATGAAAGCGCCAAAAAGCAATTGCCCGACAGCACCCGACCCGGCGGTTCTACTTCCGCGCCGCGAATTTCCGGTTTCACCTTGATCCTGCCGTTTCTGGAAGAAGCGCAGCTGTATAAGCAATACGATTTCACGCTGAATTGGGATGCCACTGCCGGTTCAGGCGGAGCCAATTTGTCCGTGACAAAAACTGTACTCCCCGCTTTGATCTGCCCGTCCGATCCGCTGGCTCCCGATCGCTTGGATGCCAATCCGCAAACCCCGACACCCGCCGGCTACAGCACTTGGGTTCCGGTTGTGGCCGTTACCGATTACAGCCCGGTCATCGGCGTCCATCCCGATTTGGGCGATGGCACCACAATCGCCTCTCCCTCCGGACGCCCGGCCAAGAATCTGGTCGACCAGCAAACCATTAGCTGGGATACCGCCAACAAAAGCGCCACCAGCGGCCTGATGCGGAAGAATGCCACCTGCAAATTGAAAGATGCTTTGGACGGCTTGTCGAAAACCGTTATGTACGCCGAATCGGCGGGCCGGCCCTCCATTTTCCAAAATGGAGTTCAGCTTCCCGGCGATCTCACCACCGTTCATCAAAATGGCGGCGGCTGGGCTCGTGCGGCCACTGATATCACCCTGCACGGCTCCTTGAACGATGGTTCGCAATTGAACGGTCCATGCCCATTGAATTGCACCAACGGCGAAAACTACCCCACTTACAACACCGCGCCTTATTTCTCGGAAGGCACGTCGGAAATTTATTCATTCCATCCGGGTGGCGCGCATCTGCTGTTCGGCGACGGCTCGGTGCATTTCATCAGCGATAAAATCGACATCCGTCAATTGGCACGTCTGATTGCCCGTGCGGATGGGCAAAGCGTCAGCGGAGTGGATTACTAATTAACCCGTGGGGTCGGATTAAAAGAGAAGAGTTTGCCCGCCGGCGCCTGGAGATCTTCCGCCTTAATTCCAGGCGCCGGCTTTTTCACGGAATTCATGATGAATCGATTGCTAGGAAACTCACGCATGACTCACCAATTTCGCGTTGAACAAAATGGCGACGGTACGATTTCATACGCTTGGGATGAAACGCTGAATCGGATGGAATTGCGATTTGCGCTGGAAAACAATCCCAGCCTCATTCGTCCGCTAGTGACGTATTTGTGCGAGCGCGCTTCCGCCTTCGGGCTGTGCGAAGCCACGTTGGAAAAACATGTGGGAATTGCTTTAGAGGAGGCACTATTAAACGCGCTGTATCACGGCAATTTGGAACTTAGTTCCACCGATTTGTGTCAGGCCGGCGATGAGTTGTTAGCCAGCGGCGAAGCAGCCTCGATTGTTCACCGCCCGCAAATGGCGCCGTATCGCGATCGTCAAATTCACGTTCACGCCACTTTAACCAATGAAGAAGCGGAGTTCGTCATCCGCGACGAAGGACCGGGCTTCGATTATGCCGTGTGCACGCCACTGGTGATTGACGATGGCGAACTCAACCGCCCGTCCGGACGCGGCCTGCTACTGATGTACTCCTTCATGGACGAAGTGCGCTTCAATACGCGCGGCAACGAAGTTACCATGCTGATCCGGCGGGACGCCGCTTAGAAATATCGCGGGCTAATTCGTGAACCCGCGATAGGCAAGAATCTGTGCGACCGGCAAAATTAATTTGCCGAAGCGACGATATTCACCCGGCGGCCAGCGCGATCGAATTTCACCACGCCGTCGACCAGCGCGAACAAGGTAAAATCTTTGCCTTGCCCGACGCCTTTGCCGGGATGAAACCTGTTGCCTACTTGCCGAACGATAATGTTCCCGGCGATGACCGATTCACCGGCATATCGCTTTACGCCGCGGCGTTGACCGTGCGAATCGCGCCCATTGCGGCTGGAACCCTGACCCTTCTTATGTGCCATGAAAACACCGAATGCTTAGAGACCTGTGCTGACCAAAAGGTAAACTACTTGTTTACCGAAAAACCCATTCGTGGTCAACCTGTCCGGGCACGCCGTAATAGATTTCTTCCTTGATTGGCTCGTGTTCGTCGCCCGGCCGCCAGAAATTCAGCTTCAGGGTCTTTTGCGCAAACACGCGACCTGCGCCCGGTGCATCGCCCAATTTATAAGCTCCGGCGGGATCGGCGAATCGATAGGCGTTCGTCAGTCCCTTCACATAGATATTGAAGAAGTCAATTCGTGGATCAATGTATTCCCACGTGGCGACGCCCCACACACTTTGATCTTCGTCCGCCGTGCTCAGCGGAATCGGCTGCTGGCCCATTTGCACGGTATCTAGCAGAGTTCGGCGAGAATCTTCCCGCTTTTGAATTGCCTCCACTGCCAGCGGCAACACGCGATCCAAATATGCCTTGTTGAACTGCGGGCTTTCGAGCACAAATTGCGGATGGAAATAAATCTCTTCCGTCGTCGGCTGATTGGCCGCTAGGCTTTGGTTTTTGTTCCCCTCCGGCTGGGCTTCCAAATGCTGGCCCAAGTTTTTCACTCGGTACAGCATGTACCACACCAGACGGTTGCTCATTTTGCCGTCGGCCAGCGGCATGTCGACGTTGATCATTCGCAGCGGCTTGAAGGTGAACTCTAAGTACCACACGCCGCGGCGGAACGGAATGTCTTTGGTAAGCACCTTGAGCGTATCGCCCGACGATTGTGTTTCCGGCGTCCAATCCAACTGTTTGCCGGCGGATTGAATTTCGACGATGTCGTGCGTGGTGACTGTATCTTGCGGATTGGGCTCAGCATGAATTGTCGTTTCCACGCCCGGCCCCAGCTTGCGGTAGCCCTTGGGTGCATCGGCGGCGAAGCATTGGCGATTGCCCGCTGCAATCACAATGAACAGGCCAGTGACAGCAAAAGCACGAAGAGAAAACAATCGATTCAGCATGAAGGCAGCCCGCGTTCCGATGACCAAAGAAAACCCAAAAATACGGCTCTCTATAGTATAATTCGCGCTTTTGACCCCGGTCAAACAAGCGAAACAGCGGGGTATTTGATTCAAAAGCACCTTAGGCCATTAATGTCGCCGTTGCTGCTGATACCGGCGGCTGGCGTCGGCGAGGAATTGACGCTCTTCAGCAGTGAGGCTGCTTTCGCCGCTGCGGCTGATTTTTTCCAGTAGTTGATCGACCCGCTGTTGAATGCGGCCGGTAGTTAGATAATCGTCGGCCGGTTCTACAATTTCGTCGCCTTCTCGATGCACACGCAGCTTCGGCCCGCGCCCCGGCAAGCGAAAAGAGCGTCGCGATAAACGACCTGGCCACAGCCGGAACAAGCTCCAACCGGTCCAGTAGTACAAGAATCCAAATGCTGCGCCCCCCAAATGCGCCCAATGTGCCACGTCGCTTTGACCACTTTGCGTCCCCAATAAATCCAGCAGCACGAAAGCGATCACCAGCACGTACGCCGGCACCGGCAAGATGCCCCAAATGTAAAGCATCCGGCGCGGAAAATGGCAAGCAAAAATCACCGCCACACCCATAATGCCGCCCGAAGCCCCGACCACGCTGCTTGGGTGAATAGATGGTTGAAAATGCTGCATGATCGCTTGCAGCGAAACGTTAAAAAATCCAGCGAGAATAATCAGGCTGATATACAGTTTGTAAAATTCGCGCTTGCCATAAACATTCTCGACGTCCATGCCGAACACGTACAGCGCGACCATGTTGAACAATATGTGCCACATGTTCGCATGGACAAAACCGTACGTTAGCAACTGCCACGCCTGCCACGGATATTGAAATAGGTCCGAACTCAGCGCTAGATTTCGCTCGATCCAAGAATCTTGTCTCGGCCCACCGGTCGTGAACATTTCTGCCACAAATACTGCCACGTTGATGGCAATCAGCGTTGTCACCGCGGACCAATTGGAAGCGGCTCCGAGCCGAATGCCGGGCCGGTCGTCACGGTAATAATCGCGGTCGTATACACCCATGGTTTAGCAGGTGGTAGGCAGTAGACGTTAAGCGGTAGGCAGTAAGAGCGGCGAAACGGCCTCAGGTATAGTATCGCTCAAAGTTTGTATGTGGCAATGTCGGTGGAGATAGTATGCAGTATGCGGAAGGCGGTAGGCGGCCTGAAGAACGAAGAGGACGTTAAAAAAATCATCGGTGCATACTGCATACCCCTTACCGGTTTCCTGTGTCAGAACTGCTCTCACACCCAAAACCGATGCCAGCATACAATTTTCTACTTGAAACTTACGGCCACGATTATCGCCCTTAGTTAGATATTGCCGCTTTCAATCACGGAGCAAACGACATGATACTGCGTAGGAGAATCTCGCCTTGGTTGGCGTCTTGGATCGCAATTCTCTCGCTGCCGGCAGCCTACTGCCTGTTGATCTTATCCGGCTGCAACAGCAAACTGCCAGGCGATAATTCAAAAACTCCGCCCAAGCTGAGCATCGGCGAAGGGCAGGGGACCGACACCGGCGGCCAGCGTCCGAACGATCAATTGGGCGGCATGCAGGCCGACAGCTCCAATAGCGCCGCTGCACCCACACAGGCCAATCCATCAACCGATCCAAAGCAGCAAGCTGATCCCGAGCTCGAGGCGGTGCTAAACCAGCTGGAGACCAACGCCAAGGCCTGGCAGGAAGGCAAGCCGTTCGATTTCGCGCCCAGCGCCACGAAAATCGTCGAACGACTGCAAACCAACTTCAACCAAACACAACTTGAACTGGCCCATGACGCCGCTCAATTGTTCATCATGGCCGGCGCGTACGACGACGCCCGTCAGGTTTACACGGCTCTGGCGAAAGCCGCGGAGAAAGCTTCTGATTCCAAGCTCGCGCCGCCGGCGCAGGAAATCGCCCAAGCGGGCTTAACGAAGCTGAATTTATTGAACAGCTCGCCCATCGTCGAAGGCACCCTTTTCGGCGGCGGCCAGTTCGATTGGAGTGCCTATCGCGGCAAGGTCGTGCTGATCGATTTTTGGGCCACGTGGTGCCCACACTGCGTGGAAGAACTGCCGGAAGTGAAACAAATTTACGAGAAATTCCACGATCAAGGTTTTGACGTGGTTGGCATCAGTCTGGATGAAGACAAAAAGGCGCTCGCCGACTTTCTCGATAAAAAGCAATTGCCCTGGGTCACGCTGTTCAGTGACGATCCAGCCAAGCAAGGCTGGGAAGGTGCTGCGATGAGCAAGGCCTTCGCTGTCGAAGAACTACCGACGATGATTTTGATTGACCGCTCCGGCAAGATTGTTTCGATTTTCGCCCGCGGCGAAGTGCTGCCGCAACTCGTGGAAAAAGTATTGGCCGAAAAGTAATCAGCACGGCGCAAAAACCCTTTCCCTTTGGGAGAGGGTCGGGTGAGAATGTTGGCGTTTCTAGCGCTTTCCGTCTATTGCTTACTGCCTACCGTCGGCGCGCTGTGCCCCGCAATATTGGCATCCGGTAGTTGATTGAGAAATGCGAACAGATTCGCAATGTCTTCTAAACTCATGGTGTTCAGCAGGCCCTCCGGCATGGCTGAGATTTTGCTCGGCAAAGTCTTGTCGACGTCTTCGGCGGCGACTGCCGCCTTCTGGCCGTTGGTTTGCAGGACCACCAGAGAACCATCGGGCTGTTGCGCCACTAGACCGGTGATGCTGCGGCCGTCGGTCGTCAGCACCGTTTTACTGGCATACTGATCGGAAATGACGTGCGAGGGGAACAAGATTGATTCCAGAATTTCCTTCTTCTGGAAGCGACGGCTGACCGTGGTTAAATCGGGACCGATTCCCTCGCCGCGCACACCGAATCGATGGCAGTTGATGCACTGCGCCTTCGCAAAGACTTTGGCGCCCGACTCGACGATTCCATGCGATCCTTCCGGACTGGTTAGATACGTGAACAATTCATCATAGGTCCATTTGTTATCGGCCGATTCCACGGGCAGCTTGGCTTCCGGCTCGTTCGGGTAAGTTTCCGCGAACCACTTTTGCCATGCGGCCAGCGCGACATCCCACTTATCGTCCGGTTGAGTCAACTGTTTGCCCGTCCATTTTTCCAGCACCTTCACAGCATTTTGCCCGCCATTATCGCCCAACTTCAGGCCACGAAGAATTACTTGCCGATAGGCTTCCGGCTTGTCGGGAGCCTGATCAATGCGAGCCAGCGAGACCAGTACTTGCTGGGCAAACGCTCCTTCTAAAATGGGCAACGATTGCACCAGGAGTGCATAATTATCGCCGGTCGGATTCTGCGTCAGCGCCATCGCGATGTGGCCGCGGCGTTCGGGATATTTCTCATAAATTTCCTGCAAATAGGCGCTGGCTGCCGAATCGTGGCAGCGGCCTAGCACCGCCACGATGCCAATGCCCAACTTGTGCTGCGACTCTCCGTCCATGGCAGCAATTTGTTTGTCCAGTTCAATGATTAACTGAATGGTGCTGGGCGAAATCTGCTCAGGCAACTTCGCTAACACCGCCAGCGCGGAATTTGGCCACTTCGCGCCGTCAGATAAAATC
>DASXPQ010000141.1:0-4075 GCA_036493575.1 Pirellulales bacterium | reverse complement strand
GACGAAAAATTGGTCTGAATGTGATCATGCTAAGGTTCAAATCCATTTCCTCGGTCGAGGTCATCCACAGTTCGACTCACCGCAGGAACGCCGGCAACGCAGCCCGGAAGCGGCCCGCAAACTCTGCGCAGGACGAATAATCGGAATATCTTCTCCAAATCTCCACCTAAATCTTCCGAGACAGGCCGGTTTCTGGCTATTGGCCCAAGAAATATCAAGCACTGGGATCAATTGCACGTAAATCTGGCGGAACTGGGCAGAATGACAACACTGCAAAGAGAGGGTTCAATCAGCCTGGGTTATTGGGCATTCTGCCTTGTGCGTATTCTCCGGAAGTTAAAACAGCGCCTGTACTTTCGGGTTCCGATTAAGAAATCCGGCGGCGGAGCGAATACCAGAAAGGCTCGACGAATATCGGGCACAAATGTCTGGTTCGACGGGCCGCCGCTGAAACATCGACGGCTTTGGCTGGGTACAATGCGGAGCCGGGCAAATTGGAAGGGTGCTGGTTCGCTCCGACTTGAAAATTGCTGTCAATCGATTGGCTATCGAATATCCAACCCCAAACCACTGGAACTTTGGCCGTGATAACCGTTTTTTTTTCTCGACTAAATCAAGTTTCCGTCACACGTCTGACCTTCCTTACATGCATTTTAGGAATGTCGGGCATCGGGCAAGCTCAAGCGGCCCACGTTCCGGCAGAGCGGTTGCTACCGCGGCGAACCCTCGCTTACTTACACGTTCCCAATGTGCACGATTTGGTGGATGCCTTTCAGCAAACGAATTTCGGTCGGATGATTAACGACCCGCAGATTCAACCTTTTGTGAGCGGATTATTTGAGGCGGCCAATAATGCCCTGGTGCAGGTCCGAGAGGCAACCGGACTTTCGTTGGAAGAACTGGCCAAGATTCCCAGCGGTGAAATTACGCTCGCCTTGCTGCCCACCAGCGGCGAAAACTCCGATGCGATCGGATTCGTCGGTATGGCCGATTGTGGCGACAACATCGACGCGGCCCGCAGTTTTCGGGAAAACTTACAGAAAGCGCTGTTGATAAAAGGAGGAAAAACGCGAGAAGAAACGATCGAGGGAATTGCCATTGCAATTTATGAGCGGCGCGACGGCGACCGATCGCCGTTGGTTTCGTTGGAGCGCGACAACACCCTGGTGTTTTGCTCCAATCTCGAGGTAGCCAAACAATTGCTACTGCGTTGGACCGATGGCGCTGAAGATTGCCTGGCGCAGAATCGGAAATTCTCCACCATTATGAATCGCTGCCGCGGCACGAAAGATGAACCTCCGCAGATCACGTTTTTTGTCGACCCCATTCTCATTTTTACTGAGCTTGCAAAAAACAATCCGGCGGCACAGCTTGGCTTGGCCATTGTGCCCACTTTAGGTCTGGACGGATTGAAGGGAGTGGGCGGCAGCATGGTGCTGGCCAGCGAAGACTTTGACGGAATTCTTCAGCTTCATGTAATGTTGGGAGTGCCGCGCGCCGGCATCGTGGATTTAATTGCATTGGAATCGGGCGACGATACTCCCCCGAGTTGGATTCCCGCCGATGTCGCCAGCTATGCCTCGTATCACTGGAACGTTCGGTACACGTTTTTCACGGGCACAAAGTTGGCCGATAGCTTCCAGGGAGATGGCGCCACCGCGAAAATGCTGAACGACCGGGCACACGATCTTTTGGGAATTGATTTAGAGCACGAAATTATTCCCGCCATAACCGGCCGGTTTATATATGTTGGGTGGTTTCAGCGACCGGTAAAAGTTGGCATCGGTCAGCAAAACCTGGTGGGGATTCAGTTGCAAGACGCCCAGGGTTTTGCACCAGCGATGAACACCATTATCGAGCACTTTGGACAGCGATTGGAAAGGAAATCGTTTTCCGGCACTTCTTACTACATGCAAGCCGGTGAACGCGATCCGGATGATGTCCGTCCGTCGCCGTGCTTCGCCATTTTAGATAACTGGCTATTGGTTTCCGATCGGCCAGCGATTTTGGAACATATTTTGTCCAGCCGCGAGGAAACTACCAATAATCTTGCCAACTCGCTGGAGTACCGGCTTGTGGCCAGCAAAATTAGTCATCAACCCGGTGGAAAACAGCCGGCGATGCTCAGCTTCACTCGAGGGGAAGAAAGTTGGCGATACTTATATGATCTGGCCGCATCCGAAGATGCCCGCACAAAGCTTCGCGATCAATCGGAGCGCAGCACTTTTTTTAAGACCTTGAACCAAGGGCTGGAGAGCAATCCGATTCCCCCGTGGGAGGCGATTTCACGCTACTTAGCGCCGGAGGGATCGATGGTTACCGACGACGATAGCGGAATTCATTTCATGCAGTTTGCGCTGCGCCGCAAGTAAGAACTTCCTGGCCGTTTTCGATAAAGTCGCTTCCCCAGAAGCAGGCCCACGGCCAGGAGCGAAAGTGTCGCCGGCTCCGGTACGGGCTGCTGCAACGAACTGGAGGTTAGCGCGACCAGGGCGCCTTGTAAATCAGCAACCGATACGGATCCGTCGTGATTAAAATCGGCCAAGGCAAGCCAATCGGCGTTGGCCAAATTGTGCGTCGACATGAATGTGGATGATGCCTTTAAAGCATTCAACATCGCTTGAACGTCGAGATTGTTGAATTTGCCGTCGAAATTAAAATCGCCCGCGATTCCTGTGTAATCGCCAAAGTTAAGTAGTTGGCGAATCATGCCATCGCTTTTGCTGATCAAGTACAGTTCGTTATCGGTCCCCAGGGCCCAGCGAATATCGGCCCGACCGCCGCCGTAAGCCACGCCGTACGGATCGACGCCATCGGTGTTATCGGCCTGGCCGGGAAGATGGTCGCCGTCGTTTACACCATCGTTGCGCAAATCGAACTCGTTCCGCACGATGTCGAACACCCGCATTTCGGAGCCGCTGTAATAGACTTGCAACTCGTGAATGGCCGGCATGGTTAACGGGTTGCCGGTGCCGTTGTTTTCGGCGTCTTGCGCCAACATCGACGAATAGTCGGTGTAAAATAACCGTCCAGTCGAGATATCGCCAAACACGTACTTTCCCAACAATTGTGGGATTTTAGCGCCGTGATAAACGAAGCCGCTCGCGATGGCGTCGCCGTCTTGATGACTGTACTCCGCTACCGGATAGCTTGGAGTGATGGTCATTCCATTAAAAGCAGTGGTGTTATTAACCCAAACAGGCAACGTGTTGGGCAGCGTCGTATTCGTAACCAAATTGAAGGTCGAACCACCAGCCGATGAGAGCGGTTGATTTCCTTCGATTTTAGAATAGCCGTAGTCGGCTCCCTTATGAACGATGTCGATCATTTCGTAGGAGTGCAATCCGATATTGTCGACGATCAAGTTCCCGGTCTGGGCATCCCAACTCATGCGGTGAGGATTGCGGAATCCGTACGCCCAAATCTCTCCTTTGGCTCCGGCGCTGGTGAATGTGCTGGAGGCAAACGGATTATCGCTTGGGATGTTATAGGTTGTTGAGTCGGGCGCTGTGCCCGCCAGGCCTTGCAAACTATTGGGCTGAATTCGCAGTATTTTGCCCAAATAGTTATTGAGCATTTGGTCCTGATTGCGAGTCGCGGTGGTGCCGCTCTCGCCGGCCGAACCATCGCCGCTGGAGATATACATCATGTCGTAATCGGCATCGCCCGGGTGCGCATTTGGATTGAAGGAAATATCTCCCAGCGGATGAATGTTACCGCTATAGGTTACTCGCAGCATTTCATGGTGGGTTCCGGTAAAGACATTGTCGTTGATATTGGTGTCCTGCCAGGCGGTTAATACGCCTACGCGGAAATCGGTCGGATTGATTTTGGGGTCAATTTCCGTGTGCGTCGTGTAAAACATTCCATAATGGGAACTGGCTGGATTGGCATAATCGGGGTCGAACTGAATGGTGACCAGGCCTGCGGAAAACCCAGGGTTGGTATCGAAATTGGGAAAGATACTCGCGGCGTTCAAATACGGGGTAAACGCCTTCGTAGTTTTATCAAGCGTGTACAAATTCCCATTCAAGTCCGGCACAAAATATCGTGACGAATAATCGGGAGCATTCGC
>DASXPQ010000140.1:0-4910 GCA_036493575.1 Pirellulales bacterium | reverse complement strand
GGTGTTTAGGGGGGTCAACCTAACACAGTGATTTTTGCTGTCAACCCACTAAAAACATTCATTTCCTCTACGTTTTCCCTTTTGGTACGCCGTATTTTCGCCAAAGCCATTTCGGCGCGATTTTGGATAAAATGGGTTGGTAATTGACCGACCTCACACGTGCCAGCGCGGATCGGTGGCGTGCGATTTGCCCACACGAGCAACTATGCGTGCGCGAAGATTTCCCGAGATTTTTCGGGCTGGGCGCACCAAACGGTGGAGGATTTGCCCTCTGACACAGATTGGCGCAGCATGATGTTGCTGATCAACGCCAAGGCAGCGGCACCCCGGCGCCGCAGCGCAGAAAAATGAGTGCCGACCCGCGTCAGTAAAAGTTAGCGGCGTCGCTTGCCACGCACGGTTAGGGTGACGCGAGGCACCGCGACGCGCACTCGCCTCGGCGACAAATTGCCGCACGGCAAAGAATGCCGGCGCTAGCTAACGGTAAGACGCCGGCGTCACAGCCTGCTCCGCCGTCCGCGGCGTCGACGAGGGCGACGAGGGCGATGGCCGATCGACATTGGCGGCCGGATCGCCGGCGCTGGCCATCGGCGGCTGTGCCGAAACCGCGCCCTGCTGCGGGTTCTCGAAGTTCAGAATCATCGGCGGACGATTCGGCCCGGGGATATAGGCGATCCCCGATACCCGCCAATCGTTGTCCACCAGCCGCAGCAAACAGCCGATCTCCTCGGTTCGCGGCGCGCCTTGCGATGAATCGGTCAAAACACACTGCACGAGCGCCTGGTCCGCCGTCGGCTTCCGCACTTCGCCGATCCGGAACGACGCCGTCTGCAATCCTGGCGGCGAAAACTGCTTGCCGGTCGCGTTGATCCGCTCGATCGCGATCGGCGTGAGCCGCTTGCTCGCCCGCAGCGTGTCGCCTTTGAGCACTGCATCCAGGAAATCGTAAGCCGCCCGGGCCGCCGGGTCTGCCGGAATCGCGGAGACAGCAGTCGACGTTGGCGCGGGCGCCGAACTCGAGCTACATCCCACAGCCGTCGAAACCACCAAAGCGGCCAGCGTCCAATATGTGCGGCGTTCCATCACCGGTCTCCTATGCAAACATTCCCCCTCCATTCTTAGGGAGGGGCCAGGGGAGGGTTCATGCATTCGCGTTTCGCAAAAGGCCGCGGAGTCTTGCAAAACCCCCGAGGCCAGTCAACGGCGAACGACGCCGCTAGCACAGATTCGGCAAAAACATTGACCGCCAGACGGGCGAGACGCGCTCAGCGATTCAGCGCTTGCGCCGCAGCAATCCAAATCCGCCCGCGATCGCCAACAAAACGATGCTGGCTGGCTCTGGCACACCTTGAGAAGAGTTGACACTGCGGGCCGCATAGGCGAGCGCGTACTTCGGCTCCACAAGATTGCCAGTCTCAAAATACCACATGCCGGCATCGAAACCCACACTGTATCCGCTGGAATTCCCCGCGCTCCAGCCGTCATCGTTGCCTTGGCGTCCGCCGGCGGTCGTTCCCTCTTGTACGCCGCCGACCTTTCCGTCAACGACGCCAAATTTGTAGCCGGCCGCGTAACCCAGAGGGTACATCAGGTTGTAGCCCACCGTGTCGCCGAGCGTGGTTCCGGCAGCCGTTCCGTCGGTCACTCCGACGCCATAGTAATGCCCCGCCCAATCGTAGTTCGGATCGAAATGGGAGCGCCAAACAGTGTAGTCACTAGCGAATAAGGTGCCGTTCAAATTGACAAACGAGATCGTAGAGTTAAACGCCCCGGATGAAACAAACAGCCCGGCGCCTAAGCTGTTCCCGCTCACCGTAATTGAGCCCGATTGTTCGCTCAGCCACTGCCGATAAGCGGCCTCGGCCCAGTCAAACCCGGCGTAAATTCCGTCGCGGACTCCCACGTCCCAACCGCTCCGATTGGCGATCGGATATTGGAGATCGTACGCGCGATCAAATGCCGGTTGATATGTCTCGCCATATCCCACCGTGTATCCGTCCGTATGTCCAGCCGCGGCGCCTTCCGTGTTGCCCCGCGCTCTGCCGGTCAGCAACCCGGACTGATAGCCGGTGCCAAGCCCGGATTTATAACCCAGGTCGTAGTTCGGCTGAAAATCGGCCGGCACAAATTCCGACGGCGCATCGGCACGACACACCGCCGGCCTCGCCAAAACAAAGCCCAGCACGGCCACCCCAAAAAACCAAAAGACGAGTTGCGAACGCATCGCAGCGCCCTCCCGCGGCAACCTCGGACCACCGAACTCCCCGAATACCCCATAGATGGTAGATGCACTCCCAATTCCAAGTCAATCATTCCCGCATGATTTTTTCGTGAAGTTTTCGCAGCGTTCGTCGCGCGGGCTCCGAATCGCTCTTCGTATGAACCCGATCGCCTCGCCACCTGTCCCACCTCAACCAACTCTCTCTTTCCAAGGAGGTGTCCCATGTCCCGCGCTCCCAACGACGAACACTCCTTTCGAGCCCATGAGCAAACGCCGCCGCGGCTATCCTTCCGAAGCCCGCGTTAAGATCGCGGCGAAAAGCAGCTCGAAGAAAAGCTCGGCCGCAACGACCTCTGCCCATGCGGCTCCGGCAAGCTCTTCAAACACTGCTGCCTCAAGTCCGGCCGCTTTTGACGGCTCCAACCGCGACCACTACTTTTAGAGAGCGGTAACCGCCACCTTCGCGCACCTCCAATACCCGACGGACTCAACCCTGGAGTACCGTATCTGTGTCGGAGACAGCCGCACGAGGGACCACCGTTGCCAAAAAGGAAAGTCCAAATGGATGACGAAATGAAACAAACTGCCGCAAAGGCAGCAGTGAGAGGTTTCGCGCTCATTGATTCGATCGCTGACCTTCCTCATGTAAACTGCAGCGATACTCGCGGTCGAATTTTCCATTTGCACAGTCTATACGACGATAGGGACGGATGGCAGCTATGGATTCCGCGGCCCGACGGGAAGCTCATTCCGATGATTGCAATTCCCGGTGAGGCGATGTATTACAGTAAATCACCGCAGAGCAAGGATGATTTCCACTTTGGGTATCTCGATTTCATCCATCAAACGGCTGCGTGGGAAGAGCCGTCCAAATTGTCGTACGGAATACTATCCGACCTACACAACTTGGGCGCGAATTTAGAAAAAATCCGCCTGATTCACCGGCATCGTCCGCCAAAGACTCGATCCGCCCGATTAGCGGCAACGGAGCTTGAGTATATTTTCTTGGTTTGCCGAAGCATGTTTGATTTGTTGCAGGAGACGATTTGTAACCTCTGGGGCTCGATTGATCTCATGGACAAGTCGCTGAAAAAGAAGGAACTGAAGAGATCGTTTGCCAAAATGGTACTCAAAGATGGTAGGCCGCAATCGTCTGAAGAGATCGCGTCTCGTTTCGGATTGCCGCCATGCTTCGCAAATGTATATGCCGAGTGCGGCGAATTCCTCGAATGGTTGCGCGATTATAGGGATCGACTTGTACACAGCGGCACATCATTCGACTTGGTCTTTGTTTTCGACGACGGCTTTGGAGTTAGTATTGATAAATTGCCGTTTTCGCGAATGTCCATTTGGTCCGAGAAGAACACAAGACCGAATAACATTGGATCGCTCAAGTCGGCGGCATGCCATGTCATAAGCAATACGCTGAAGACATTTGACCGATTCACCGACCTGCTTGTGAAAAACATCGAATGGCCTCCGCCATTTTCGCCGGGGTATGGCCTTTTTGTGCGAGGTCATCACATCACTGAATTAAATCACGTGCAAGATGGAATCGCCGATTCTCCGTGGTATGAATTAAGCATGCCCGAATCCGAATCATGAATCTGAGATGGCCGTCACGACTCGCTTTGCACGATTCCGCTGACGTTCAATTGGCCATCACCAACTCAAACGGCCGATTCCGGCCCCAGCGATAAATCCCAAAGTCGCCGTCCAGCGTCCAGATTCGCCCCGCTCCCAACTGCCCTGCCATGTCCACCAGGCAAGCATCCGCGAAATCCATCGGCGCGTCGGCATACTTCTTCATTAACTTGGCAATCCGGTCGGCCCGGCCGGTCACGCGATAAAGGATCAAGAAGTTCCCGCGTTCCACGTTGTCCAAAACGGCTGCCGCAGCGCCCTTGAGACCGCGCAACAGGTAACATGCCTCGGCGATCACCGCCTCACACGTCACCAGAGGTGCCTCAAGCGTGGCGATGATCTCGGCACATTCAGCGTGTCGCCCCTCCGAGCGATCCAACAGCGCCACGATCGGCCCAGTATCCAGCAGCACCGGGTTCACTTGCCGAACCCCTTTAGATGCTTCTTGTTCGACCCCAGATCAGCGATGCCTGATTCAAAGCGACCCAGTCCGACAATCTTTCGTCTTCCATTAGACCGCACGAGCGCCGACAGCGCCTTGATCCCTTCGCGCACAATCTCCGAATCGCTCCACCCCAGCCGCTTCTGCAGCGCGCTACGGATGGCGTCGGTATCCGTATCTAACCGAGCGTGAATGACTCCCGACATGACGCTTCCTCCCAAACGGCACTGGCATTTGTATACAACACCATAATTGTAGCACAAACCGTTAATTTGTCTAGTCCGACAGGCAACCCTAGGCGTTCGCCCCCGCCGATCATCAATCATCGATCAACAATCAAAATTTGTCCCGTCAATCCCCAATTCTCGGCCACGCGCAATCTTCGCGCCCCAACTCCCAACGCCCATTCGCCTTGCAACCAAAAGCGTTTTGCGCACAAGTTTTCGTGTAGAAATTGGGCCAGCGCTTCGGATAGGAAGAACTCCGCACGATCGCCGTGAATTCGGCAGTGGTGTGTTTCGCCCGTTTTCGATGGATCCAGCGATTAAGCCGCAGCCCCGCATACGGTAGCCACGGTAAATCGCAAAGCTTGCAAGGTCGATC
>DASXPQ010000139.1:0-3459 GCA_036493575.1 Pirellulales bacterium | reverse complement strand
GTTTGGCTTCCTCCATGAGAACCAAGCGCGCGGTGTAATCGCCAGTGCGCTCCAGCGCTTTGTAGCGCTGGTGGGGCTCTAGCATGGCGATGCAAAGCGCGCGGAGCATGTTGCGTGCGCCGACCACCCAGGCAGCGATGCGGTTAATGCTGGCATCGAAGAAATCCAGTCCGATGTGAGATCGACTGAGATATTCGCCGCGCACCAGTTCCTGGGCGATGGCGAGGAGGTCGTCGTTCAGAATGACGACATGGTCGCTGTCCCAGCGGACCGGACGGCTAACGTGCAAGAGAATTTCGGGGAGAAAACCCAGCACGGATGAGATTTTGTCGGCGAGACTTTCGGTGGGATGAAAATGGCCTGAGTCGAGGCAGAGAAGTTTTTGCCGGCTTACGGCGTAGGCCAAGTAATAGTCGTACATGCCAACGGTGTAGCTCTCCGCGCCCAGTCCGAAGAGTTTGCCTTCGACGGCGTCGAGATTGTACCGGGGATTTAGCTGAGTGTGGAAGATTTCATCGAGCGAATTAGTAAGGCGTTCGCGTGGGCCGCGGCGGTCGGCGGGGATGTCTTTCATGCCATCTGGAATCCAAATGTTGGTGACGGCAGGGCTGCCCAGAGCGGCGCCGAAGGCGGCGCCGATTTCGCGACTGGCCTGACAGTGTTTGATCCAAAACTGGCGAACGGCGGCGTCGGGATGAGAGAGAGTAAAACCGTCGGCCGAGTTGGAATGGGAGAAACAGGTTGGGTTAAAATCGAGGCCGATTCCGAGGGATTTTGCCCAGGTGATCCAGTTTTGGAAGTGCGCCGGTTCAATTTCGTCGCGATCGACGTGTGCGCCACCGAAGTCGCCATAGATAGCGTGAAGATTGAAGCGATGCGTTCCGGGAATTAACGATAGCGCTTTGGCGGCATCTTGACGGAGCTCGTCGGGCGTGCGGGCTTTGCCAGGGGAGCCGCCGGTTGCCATGATGCCGCCGGTTAACTGAGGGCGAGTGCTTTCGAAGCCGCCGACGTCGTCGCCCTGCCAACAGTGGATTGAAATCGGGACGTTGGCAAGTTGTTTGAGCACTGCGTCGGTTTGCACTCCGAGCTGAGCGAACCGCTCCTGGGCCATTTGATAGGCGCGCTCCACGGATGAAGAAGAGGTGTGCCGATCCATACCCATGACCAGTGCAGTTTGGCGTGATCTTCAAGACAGTTTGTTCGGGCCGACAAACGTGGGAGAGTGAATTTAGCATCTTACGGCAGCTAAGCAAATGACGCCGGCTGTCGGCGACAAAGCCTTGTACGCTGTCAGCGGATGCGGTACAGCGGCATGCCGGTGAGCAGTGGCAGGCAGATTGGCAGTGAGTTATGGTATGGGTTTTTGAATTCCATTTGTGAGTTGACACCATGCCGATTCTTGGTGCGCATCAATCGATTGCCGGCGGGCACTACCGGGCGGTGGAGCGCGCGGTGGAATGTAACTGCGAATGCGTGCAGTTGTTCACGAAGAACAATAATCAGTGGCGGGCGAAGGCGATTACGGAGGAGGACGTCGCGAAGTTTCAGGCGGCGCTGAAAGAAAAGAAGATTACGCATCCGATTGCACATGATTCGTATTTAATCAATCTAGCGGCGCCGGATGAAGTGTTGTGGCGGAAATCGGTGGAAGCGTTTGCCGTGGAACTGCTGCGTGCGGAGCAGTTGGGGATTTCGTATGTGGTGATGCATCCGGGTTCGTTCACGACCAGCAGCGAGGAAGCGGGGATCAAGCGAATTGTCCAGGGACTGGATGAAGTACATCAAAAGGTTGGCAAGTTGAAGGCTGGCACGCTACTAGAGAACACCGCAGGGCAGGGGAGTGCGCTCGGGTGGCGGCTGGAACACTTGGCGGCGATACTCGATGGAGTGGCGGAACCGAAACGGTTAGGCGTGTGCATTGACACGTGCCACCTGTTGGCGGCGGGATATCCGATTTCGACGGCGAAAGATTATGAGGAGACGATCGGGAAGCTCGACAAGATTGTCGGCGTAAAACTGGTGAAGGCCATTCACTTGAATGACAGCAAGAAAGAATTGGGCTCGCGGGTCGATCGGCACGAGCACATCGGTCAGGGCAAAATTGGATTGGAAGGATTCAGACTGCTGCTGAATGACGAGCGGTTTGCGAAAGTGCCGATGTATTTGGAGACGCCGAAGGAAGATGAAACCGGCGATCCGAATAGCGGGAAGATGGACAGGATGAATTTGGCGACGCTGCGGAAGTTGGTCGGCGGTTAGCGGCCAGTGATTACCGACCAGGCGCTATGGAGTGCGTCGGGGAGGCCGTACAAATCTAAGGCGGTGATCAGGATGCAGGAGACGCCGCAGGCAATGAAGAGGAACCAACCGTTGGCGTGATTGCCCATCCATTTTTTCGAGCTGGTGAAGTGCAGCAGCGGGAACATGGCAAACGGAAGCTGCATGGCAAGCACTACCTGGCTGAGAACGAGCAAGTCGGTGACACTGCCTTCGCCGCGGAGGCCAATGATGAGGATGGCTGGCACGATGGCCATGAGCCGAGTGATCAGGCGGCGCACCCAGGGGCGAATGCGCCAGTGCATGAAGCCTTCCATGACGACCTGCCCGGCCAAAGTGCCAGTGATGGTGCTGCTTTGACCGCTGGCCAATAGGGCAACGCCGAACAAAATACTGGCCATTGCGGTGCCAAGGAGCGGGGCGAGGGTGAGGTAAGCATCGCGTATCCAATCGGTCCGGCCGTTGAATGCTACGTACTCTCCGCCAGGAACTTGGACGCCGCTTTTGCCGTGGAATACCATGGCGGCCATCACGAGAATGCCAGCGTTGACCAAAAACGCAACGGAAAGGGCGATCAGGGTATCGAAACTGTTAAAGCGGATTGCCCGGCGGATTGATGAAGGGTCGGATCGGAGCTTTCGCGAATTGACCAATGCCGAATGGAGGTACAGATTGTGGGGCATCACGGTGGCACCGATGATGCCAATGGCGACCACAATCATGCCGTTTTCGCGGAAGCCGGGCGAAAGGAGTGCACGGCCCATTTCCAGGAAACTTGGTTGAGTTTGTGGAAGCACGAAGATTTCAATGAAATAACAGCCGCCGATGGTGGCGACGAGGGCCAAGATTATGGCTTCGATGAATCGCATGCCCATGCCTTGCAGGGCCAACAAGAGCAGGACGTCGAAGGCGGTGATGATGACGGCCCATAACAGCGGAATGTGAAACAGCAGATTGATGGCGACGGCGCTGCCGAGGACTTCGGCGAGGTCGCAGGCGGCGATGGCGAGTTCGCACGCGATCCAATTCGGCCAGCGAGCCCAACTGGGATAGAAATCGCGGCAAGCCTGGGCCAAATCTTTTCCGGTGACGACGCCGAGGCGCGCGGAAATGACTTGCATGAAAATAGCCATCACGCTGGACAGAGCTACGACCCAAAGCAGGCCGTAGCGGTACTGG
>DASXPQ010000138.1:0-9160 GCA_036493575.1 Pirellulales bacterium | reverse complement strand
CGTGTATGTCCTCATGGTGAACGATGTCAAGCTACCGCTCCCGCCACAGTTCGATCTCAAAGATGTGGAGCGCCACGTCGTCACACTCAACTGGAGCGGCAAGCAATTCGTCTGGACGGCCCCCGCCTTCGAAAAATATCCCCTCGCCCTCGATCGACCACCCGCCGAGGAGCAATTCAATCAATTGGTCCACGTCGTCGGCCGCGGTGCGAAAGCCGCCAAGCGCGTCGAGGTTCCCTTCGATCACGTCGCTCCGCCCAAAGATCGCTGGTGGACCGGCGATTCCGCCGGCGGCATTCGCGTCCCCCTGGGCCGCGCCGGAGCAACCAAGCTCCAATATCTCGATCTAGGGCAGGGCACTTCCCAACATGCTCTCATCGCCGGCAAAACCGGTTCGGGCAAATCCACCTTTTTGCATGCCCTCATCACCAATCTCGGCCTCATCTACAGCCCCGACCAGGTCGAACTCTACCTGATCGACTTCAAAAAGGGCGTCGAGTTCAAAACCTATGCCACGCACAAAATGCCGCATGCCCGTGTTATCGCCATCGAAAGCGAACGCGAATTCGGCGTCAGCGTCATTGAACGGCTCGATGCTGAACTCAAGCGCCGCGGCGATCTCTTCCGTCAGGTGGGCGTCCAAGATGTCGCCGGCTATCGCGCCGCCGTCGGACCCAATTCCATGCCGCGAATTCTGCTCGTCGTCGACGAATTCCAGGAACTCTTCACCGAAGACGACAAACTCGCTCAAGACGCCGCCTTATTGCTCGATCGCTTAGTCCGTCAAGGCCGCGCCTTCGGCATGCACGTCCTCCTCGGCTCGCAAACCTTGGGCGGAGCTTACAGCCTCGCCCGCAGCACGCTCGGCCAAATGGCCGTCCGTATCGCTCTCCAATGCAGCGAAGCCGACGCCCATTTAATCCTCAGCGAAGAAAACTCTGCTGCCCGCCTCCTCTCGCGCCCCGGCGAAGCCATCTACAACGATTCCAACGGCACCGTGCAAGGCAACCATCCCTTCCAGGTCGTCTGGCTCGGCGAAGAGCGCCGCGAACAATACCTGAAAAGCTTGCAGCAACTCACCGATGTGCGTGTCGCGGAAAAAGCCGTCGCTCCCCCGCCGCCGTCCATCGTCTTCGAAGGCAACAAGCCTGCTGATATCCGCAACAACCGCGCGCTGAACGATCTCTTGCGCGCCGCCGATTGGCCCGTTCAATCCACCCCGGTCCACGCTTGGCTCGGCGATGCCATCGCCATCAAAGATCCCACCGCTGCTGTCTTCCGTCCTCAAAGCGGCGACAACATGCTCATCGTCGGCCAGCGACCCGAAAGCGCTCTGGGCATGCTCGCCTCCGCCATGCTCAGCCTCGCCGCCCAACATCGCCCGCGCGCCGCCGACGCGCCAAATTCCGGCTTCGCCGCCGGCAGTCCAGCCCGATTTTATGTCTTGGAGCACGATCGTCCTGCTGATCTACCTCTCGACAAACCCTTGGCCGATCACCGCGGTGGCTTGGCAGCCTTTTCCACCATTTTGCCCCACCCCGTCCAATCGGCCAGCCGTCGCGATCTGCCTGCACTCCTCGCCGAAGTCGCCCAGGAAGTCGATCGCCGCCAAACCGGCGACGATGCCAATCGCCAACCCGGCGCCATCTACCTGTTCATCAGCGACCTCGGCCGCTTCCGCGATCTGCGGCGCGAGGAAAGCGACTTGGGCTTTTCCTTCCGCGAAGAAAAAACCATCTCCCCCGCGCAGTTGCTGGCCGCCATCTTGCGCGACGGACCCACCGTCGGCGTCTACACCCTCGCCTGGTGCGATTCCTTCACCGCCGTCCAGCGCAGCTTCGATCGCCAATCCCTCCGTGAGTTCGCCCTCCGCGTGCTTCTGCAAATGAGCGCCAACGACAGCAGCCATCTCATCGACTCCCCCCTCGCCAGCAAGCTCGGCCCAACCGTGGCCCTCTTCCACAATGAAGAAGAAGGCCGCCTCGAAAAATTCCGCCCCTACGCCTGGCCCCCACTCGATTGGCTCGCCACTGTCCAACAACGCTTCAACCTCCGCCTCCCCGTCGAAAACGTCTGATTTGTTAACCCCTCTCCCTCTGGGAGAGGGCAGAGTGAGGGTGCCGAATGGCTGCCTGTGCAAAGGGTGCCTGGGGTCGAGTCCGCCGCGGGCGAGCCCCCAGCCGAACCGCCAAACTCCTCTCCTTTCGACAGCGTTACGCAGGCACTATCACGCCGATCCGCTGTGGCCAAAGGGGCAACCGAATATAGCCCAGGGCAAGCGCAGCGGCTCTGCCGCGAAGCGCCGCCCTGGGCCAATTCGGTGTGTCCTAAGAGTGTGTTCTTGATGCGGCTAGTTTTGGACTTCGTTTGAGCCGCCAATAGCAAATTGCGCTTGCATCGGCGAATAGCACAGCGGGAGCTAGGAAGCTGATCCTTAAGCGCCAACGCGTTACACCGTCGTAAGAGAGGTGAGAAAGATACCTAATTCCGGGTATCGCAAACTTAGTAAAAGTCGATCGCCCTCCTTCCCACGGGGCATTCAAAAGATCCTCTTCCTCGACGTAATCCAAATCGTCGATGTTCACAAAATTATGACAAAAGGTAATCGACCCATTCTTAACCAGAATGTCGATCCGTGCTTCAGTCGCTTGGGCAGTCGTCAGCTTGCATTCGCCCGTTCGGACAAAGGCCGAAACTCCCCAGCCAATAAGGCATGACAGTGCCATTAGGGCTGAAAGCCAAGAGCCCCATTCGTAAATCCGGCTTCTCATACCCCGCATTGTAGCCGATGGGCGGGGCTTTGCACAAAAAGTCGGCAATGTGGGATCAGCAGAGAGTCGGCGGTGCTAATCAGTCGCCGGGAGCGCTATCTTGCTCCAACCAGCGTGTGAATTCCAGCCAGCAGCTTTGACACAAATGATACTTCTCAACCTCGCGCCCTGGCGTGTCATCCGGCAGCGAGTGCGGCGGCGAAAAAGCGAGCGCACCGAATTCCCGCAATTCACTTCCGCACTTGTCACAAGTTGGATTAATCATGGCCTAATCTCCCACCCACTCCCGGCCCGACGGCTGCCTGAGGTCGAGTCCGCCGCAAACGAGCCTCCAATCAAACCGCCTCTACTGCAACTGCGCCGGCCGTTCCACCACCTCCACCTCCAACGTCAGCTCCTTCCCATCCCGGAATAACTTCACCGGCACTTTCGAACCCACCGGGCTGCGTGCAATCAACAGCCGCAGCTCCCGATCTTCACTCACGCTCTGGTGATTCCACTCCACAATCACGTCCCCCGGCTCCAGCCCCGCTTTTTCCGCCGGCGAACTTCCGGTAACCGCCTTCACCAAAGCGCCCCCCTGTCGATCAGCCGGCAACTGCAACTGCGCCGCCATCGCCGGGGTCACCGCTTGCAAACCCACTCCCAAATATCCGCGCACCACCTTTTCGTTCGACCGAATCTTCTCATACACTTTTTTCGCCACATTGCTGGGGATCGCAAAGCTAATTCCCTGGTACGTATGGCCGAAAATGGCTGAATTGATTCCCACCACGTCACCGTCGACATCGATCAGCGGCCCGCCGCTGCTCCCCGGATTGATCGGCACGTCTGTTTGCAGGAAACCTTGCGTCGGGTCTTTACTGTTACCCAACTCTCGCCCTTTCGCGCTCACAATTCCCGAAGTCACCGTCTGATCGAAGTCAAACGGATTGCCGATCGCCCACACCATTTCTCCCACCTCCAACTGGTCGCTGTTCCCCCAGGTGCTGGCGGTCAGCCCCGTCGCGTCAATCTTCAACACGGCCAAATCGAACGCCGGATCGACTCCAACCGCGACGGCCGGAAACGACCGTTTGTCTTCCAGCGTCACCGTAATCTCCGTCGCACCTTCCACCACGTGCAAATTCGTGATCACATACCCCGCTGGATCGACAATAAACCCGGAAGCCTCGCCTTGCTGCTCAAACGATCGCGTCCCCCCTTCAAACATGCCCCCGAACATATCCCGCTTGGCCTTCAATTCGCGATGCGTGTCAATGTGCACCACCGTCGGGCTCACTTTGCGGTACACCAGCGTGAACGCCTTGCTCAGCGCCTTCAAATTCAGTTCCGGCAGCGATTCCTTAATCGCCTGAACCTCCTTCTTGGTACGCGCATACTCAATTTCGCCAAACAGCATGGGCAGCGCCGCCAGCACGATCACGCCCAACAATATCAGCAGCAAAAACGGCAGCCGATTCGGCCGCCTCTCCCGCGCAGCCTGCCCCGGGCTAGCCGACGCGCTGGAATACGCTGAATCTCCAACTGAATCCATAACTTCAGATTGCCGCTGGGCACTCCGCTCCTGGGTTGGTCTCGACCCCGCTCCAGTCTACCGCACCACCCCTCGCTTCCACAATTCTTAGCTGAAATCGCGCCAATTGTGGCCTAAAAATCCCGAGACTTTTGAGCCACCCATTTGCTATGGTGAATCTCATGCATCCTCCGTACCTCATTTTCCCAATGGATACTAATTACCCTACACAAAGCCGGCGATGGTATCGCCGGTGCCCCGCCACTCACCACTCACTCCTCACCACTGCCCGCCAACAATTCACGAAAATGCAACCTCCCGAACATAAACTCAGCCCGTTCTGTCACTCAACAAATCGCACAATCCCGCGAATTCGCCAAGTCACAGTGCCTGCGCCTCTGACAAAACAATACGGTTCTGTCACGAAAATAAAAATCCGGGACAATACTGACAATATTCCGTGGATGCCTCCGCGATCCAAAACCACATTGCCCGCTCTCTGCCGTCCAATTAAGTTGAACAACATGCCGGCCCTGCCGCCTTCTCAATGGTTTCCCCCTGCCGAAACGGCCGACGATCTCGGCCTCGTCTGCATCGGCGGCAGTCTCTCTCCCGATTGGCTCCTCGACGCTTATACCCACGGCCTCTTTCCCTGGCCCCTCATCCACGGCATCGACGAGCCCCAATGGTGGTCCCCCGATCCCCGCGCAATTTTCCAGTTCGATCAATTCCACGTCTCCCGCCGCCTGGCCGACACTCTGCGTAGTCAACGATTCACCCTCACCAGCAACCGCGCCTTCCACGACGTCATCAACAGCTGCGCCACCGTCGGCGATCGCCGCGGCAAAACCTGGCTGACCCCCGAAATGATCGCCGCCTACATAGAACTGCATCGCCTCGGCAACGCCCACAGCGTTGAAGCCTGGCTCAACGACGAACTCGCCGGCGGTGTCTACGGAGTAGTCATCGGCGCCTTCTTCGCCGCCGAATCAATGTTCCATCGCCAGCGCGACGCCTCGAAAGTCGCCCTCTACCACCTGATCCAGCACCTTAGCAAACAGAACTTCCAGCTATTGGACATCCAGCAACTCACCGACCACACCGCCAGCCTCGGCGCCATCGAAATCCCTCGCGACGAATATCTATCTCGATTAGCCACCGCAATCAACGAACCCATAACCTTCGGCGTGTTGGAATCCGCAGCTCATGATCTTCATCAATAACGTTTTGCAATTCGATGCTGCCGACGAAGCCGCCACCACGGCCTTCGGCCAAGCCCTGGCGCAATCGCTCGCGGCCGCACTGCCCGACGGCGCCGTGATCGCCCTCATCGGTCCGCTCGGCGCAGGCAAAACCCGTCTAGTCCAAGCCGTCGCCCACGCCGCCGGCGTGGAACCAGGAATCGTCGCCAGCCCAACTTTCGTCCTCGTCCACGAATACGCCGGCCTGCTACCCATCTATCATTTCGATGCCTATCGCCTGAAAAGCGAAACCGAATTCGCCGCCCTGGGCCCGGAAGAATATTTTTCCCAGCGCGCTTGGTCCTTTATCGAATGGGCCGACCGCGTCCCCAATTCCCTTCCCCCCGACCGCCTCGAAATAACCATCGAACCAACGAGCCCCACCGCGCGGCAATTCAACATCCGCGCCCTGGGCCCCCACCACGAAAAAGCCCTCGCCGTTTTACAGCGAGGGCTTCCTAATAACCCAAGGTCATCAATGGATCACTGATTACTTATTCTTATTCACATCAATATCCACGCCCGGGGCACGCACCGAGGTGCCTCCTTTATCCGATTTCACATCCACTCCCGGCGCCTGCACATCCACTGCCGGTTTATTCGGAGCCGGCGGCGGTGTCGCTGGTGCCGGTGGATTACTCGGCGGATTACAAGCCGCCAGCGGCAGCACTACCGACAAAATAGCAGCAATGGTAAAGCGTTTCATGGCTACGGCTCCAGTAAAGAGTTTTAATACAAAACCGTGATTCGAAAGGAGCAAACGGCATGCCACCCCTACAAGATGAATTTGCTCAAATCCTCGTCTTCCGCGAGCGCCGACAACCGCTCATTCACATATGCCGCATTAATCGGCACATGCCCTTTTTGCATATCCGGCGCTTCAAAGCTCAACTCCTCCAGCAACCGCTCCATAATCGTATACAACCGCCGAGCCCCAATATTCTGCGTCGTTTGATTCACCCGAAAAGCAAACTCAGCCAGCGCCTCCACCGCGTCAGTTGTGAATTCAATCTCCACCCCCTCGGTTCCCAACAGCGCCACGTACTGCTTCGTCAAAGCGCTTTTCGGTTCCTTGAGGATGCGAATGAAATCATCCTTCGTTAAATCCGTCAGTTCCACACGTATCGGAAACCGCCCCTGCAACTCCGGCATCAAATCACTCGGCTTGGCCCGATGAAACGCACCGGCCGCAACAAACAACACGTGATCCGTGCGCACATACCCATACCGCGTTTGAATCGTGGTCCCCTCAACAATCGGCAATAAATCGCGCTGCACGCCCTGCCGCGAAACATCCGCTCCCTTGCCTTCGCTGGCTACAATCTTGTCGACCTCGTCCAGAAAAATGATTCCCAAATTCTCGGCTAACTGAATCGCCAGCTGATGGATGTTCTCCTTGTTCAGCAAATTATCACATTCATGATCGAATAAAATCTTCCGCGCTTCGCCCACCGTCACTTCGCGGCGAATGGTATTCTTCGGCAGAATCTTCTCGAACATGCCCTGCAGATCAAAATCCACTTGTTCCATTCCCATGCCCGTAAACATCATGGGCACCGCCTTCTGCTCGATGCTCAGTTCCACTTTGCGCTGTTCCAGCTCGCCTGCGGCTAACATCGCCCGCATTTTTTCGCGTGTGCGCTCATGCCGCTGCGCCGAATCAGGTCCTTCAGAGCTGGTGTCATAACTGGGTGGGGCAGGGGCCAGCAAATCGAGCAGCCGCTCGCCGACGCGTCGCTTAGCTTCCTCCTCCACGTTCTTCCGCTCTCGCTCTGTGACCAGCGTGATGGCATTCTCAACTAACTCACGCACCATACTCTCCACATCACGGCCGTAGTAACCGACTTCCGTGTATTTGGTGGCTTCAACTTTGATAAACGGCGCGCCGGTCAACTTAGCCAACCGCCTGGCGATTTCAGTTTTTCCTACCCCGGTCGGCCCAATCATCAAAATGTTCTTCGGCGCAACTTCTGCCTTCATGTCGTCCGACAATTGTTGCCTTCGCCAGCGATTGCGAATGGCAATGGCCACGGCTCGCTTGGCATCAGCCTGCCCGACAATGTGCCGGTCCAGCTCGGCGACAATTTGACGTGGGGTTAGTTCGTGCATCGCAGGAATTCAATTCAATTGTCGCTGGCAAATTCTTCCACAACAATGTTTGTATTGGTGTAGATGTCAATTCCCGCAGCGATTTCCAGCGCCTTGCGTACAATCTCACCCGCTCCCAACGGCGAATGAGCAACCAAGGCCCGCGCCGCAGCCACAGCATACGATCCGCCCGAGCCAATTCCCAACACGCCGTCGGTCGGCTGAATCACATCGCCGGTTCCGGTAACCAACAGCGTATGCTTGGCGTCGACCACCGCCAGTAAAGCTTCGAGTCGTCGGAGGATCCGATCGGTACGCCACTCTTTAGCTAACTCCGTTGCAGCTCGAGGTACGTTGGACGGGAAATCTTTTAGTTTCCCTTCGAATCGCTCCAGTAGAGCGAAGGCATCCGCACTGGAGCCGGCAAATCCGCAAATGACTTTTCCCTCCGCCAGCCGGCGAATTTTGACCGCATCGGCCTTCATTACTGCGTTGCCCAGCGTCACCTGGCCATCGCCGCCGATGGCGACTTTGCCCTTATGTCGCACCGTGAGTATCGTCGTCGAGCGGACTTTCATGGCAGTGTAATTTGTGGTTCTTAAAACACAGTGGTTTGTGACAACCACCGAGTAGAGATTGCGTTCGGCACAACGGACGCCCAGTATGGCCAAAAATACATTCATCTGCCAGGGGGAGCCAATGCGACGTATAATTCCGCAGTGCTTTATCGTCATCAATTCAGCGCGCCAAACCGCTGTGCCCAAACAAGGTGTGATACCGCAAAGCATTATAGTCCCAAGCGCGCCGGCTGCTGTTCCTGCAATGCCACAAACCACCACTTTCAATATTCCGGCTCTCGATTGCCCAGATGAATTAGCATTAATCGAACGCCGTTTGCGCGGCGTTCCAGGCATCGCTCGCTTTGCGCCCGACTACCTTTCTCGCCAGCTTCACGTCGAGTTCGATCCAGCTCAAACCGACGCCGCATCGATTGTGCAGATTGTTTCAGCGGCCGGCTTCCCCGCGCAAATTGCATTGCCGGTTTCAGAAATGCAGCCATCTGCTGCAGCCGATGAGAATGTGGCCCGCCCGCCACGTTCAATGATCGCCGCCGGACTGCTTCTGCTGGCCGCTGCAGTAGTGCGTTTAATCGTCGGTGCCACCATATGGCCCATCGCTGCGCTGGCCATTGCGGCGACCATCGTGGCGGGAGTTTCCGTAGCCACTGCAGCCTGGCGAGCCATCCGGTTGCGGGGACTCGATATGAATGTGCTCATGACGGTCGCCGCCGCCGGGGCAATTGGCATTGGCGATTATTTCGAAGCCGCAACCGCCATGTTTTTATTTGCCGTCTCGTTATGGTTAGAGCGTCTGAGCCTGGCTCGGGCCCAGCGCGCAATCCGTTCCATGCTGGAACTTACACCGAACGTCGCTCATCGGCTTTCGCAGCTAGGGGCATCTGCCGAAGGCGAGATCGACATAAATCAGTCAGAACTGCAAATCGGCGACCGCGTTTTGGTGCGTCCCGGCGAACGGATTCCGGC
>DASXPQ010000137.1:0-2560 GCA_036493575.1 Pirellulales bacterium | reverse complement strand
TGTCGCTCTATAGCCGCACGGCGATTGATTACCGCGTGCCGGCCGGCATGAAAAAATTCAAAGCCACCGCCGGCATCGACGACAGTGTGCGCGATATCGGCAACATCCGTTTGAAAATTTCGGCCGATGGTAAAACATTGTTCGACAAGCCCGTGACCGGTAAAGATGTACCGGTGGAATTAGATTTAGAGGTCGCTGGGGCTAAGCGGCTTTCGATTTTGGTCGATTACGGCGACCAGTTCGACGCCGGCGATTACCTTGATCTCGCAGATGCAAGGATGCTCAAATGAAACTTGAAATTCGAATCTGTCTGGCCGTCGCGCTGCTGGTAAATGCCGGTTTAGTTTTGCCGGTTCGTGCCGATGAACAAACTCTGAATGTCGATCCGGCCGTTGTGAAGGCGGAGCAGGAGCAAATTGCCGCCGCGGCCAAGGCCATGCCCTCGGTGCTGGCCATTTTTGTGCCGGGAGGGCAGGGGGGCGGCTCGGGCGTGGTCATCTCGCCGGACGGTTACGCGCTGACCAATTTCCATGTGGCCCGGCCCAGCGGCACGTTCATGAAGTGCGGCATGTCCGACGGCAAATTGTACGACGCGGTGATTGTGGGGCTGGATCCAGTCGGCGACGTTGGTCTGATCAAACTTTTTGGCCATGACGATTTTCCCGCCGCGGAACTGACCGACAGCGACGAGGTGCAGGCGGGTGATTGGTGCTTCACTATGGGCAACCCATTCCTGCTGGCGACGGACTTTCGTCCTAGCGTGGCCTACGGCGTAGTTTCTGGCGTGCATCGCTATCAATATCCGTCCGGCACGCTGCTGGAGTATACCGATTGCTTACAGGTCGATGCCGCCATCAACCCCGGCAATTCCGGCGGGCCGCTGTTCGACGCCAAGGGCCGATTGATTGGCATCAACGGCCGCGGTTCGTTCGAAAAACGCGGTCGCGTGAACGTAGGCGTGGGCTACGCTATTTCGATCAATCAGATCAAAAACTTTTTGGGAGATTTGAAGGCGGGCCGGATTGTCGATCATGCGACGCTAGGCGCCCGGGTGGCCACCGCCGACGATGGCCGAGTTTTGGTGAGCGACATTCTAGAGCACAGCGACGCTTACCGGCGCGGTTTGCGTTACGACGACGAAATTATTTCGTTTGCCGGCCGGCCGATTCATAGCGTCAACTCGCTGAAAAATCTGTTGGGCATTTTTCCCAAAGGTTGGCGAGTAGCAGTAACCTATCGCCGCGATGGGAAAAACGCAGACACCTACGTGCGGTTGATGGGTGTGCATACCGAGGCGGAACTACTGGCAAAAATGGATGCAGAAAAGGAACTGCAACCACCGCAGCCCAATGGCAAACAGCCCCACGGCGAGCGTCGGCCGAGCCGAGAGCCGCAGCCCGGCGAGGAGCCAAAACCGAGCGACGAGCCGAAGCCTAGCGACGAGCCAAATAACAAACCGCAACCGGGCGGCGAGCCGAAGCTGCCACCGAATCCAAGTTCTGAATTAGATCAGGCGGTTCGCGCTCCGGTGCCGGCGGAACTGAAAAAACAATTTGAGGCGCGTACTGGCTACGCAAATTTTTATTTCAATCGCGAAAACATGCAGCGCGTTTGGAAAGCGCTGGGTGATTTTTCGCAGGCGGGCGGAAAGTGGACCATTACCGGCCAGCAGCTTGCCGCGGCGCCAATGTTTGGGTCGCCGAGCATCGCCCAGCCGATGTCGACCGGCCCAATCGCCATTCATCTGACCGATTCAGACTGCGACATGGATTTACCGACGAGTCCCGCGCCCTCCAAAATTACCGTGGCTGAAGGAATTGATGCCGGCACCAATCCGGCGGTGTTGAACCCGCCAGGCAGCGGCGGCTTGCTGGCGGCATTGCACTTGTGGCGCAAATTATTGGTGGCAGGGCCGGGCAAATATGGTCAGGTTACCTATGAAGGTTTGGCGCCCGTGCCCGGTTACAACGGTCTGTGCGACGTGCTGCTGGCCGTGGGGGACGGTGTGGAAACTCGCTTTTATTGCGAACCGACCGGCGGCTCGCTGGTTTACCTGGAAATGTATTCAGATGAGGAAAGCGATCCGTGCGAGGTATATTTCAGCGATTATCGCACCCAGCAGGGACGGACTCTGCCGCGACGCATGGAAGTGCATTACGGGGACAGCGTGTTCGGCGTGTTTACACTGACGAGCTTTGAGCTACAGAAATCGTCTGAGAAGACCGCAGATAAAACCACGGAGAAGACACCGTGATCGGCCCGTCGAATTTACAATCAATGAAGAATCACAGCTCGCATTCGCGCTCATTGCCGGCAACGGTCCTGCTGCTGCTCCTGGTAGGCATGCAAAGTCCGCTGGTTGCCAATGCTGCAAAAACCGCCGACATCATTCGCGACGCGCAGCGCAAAACGGTCAAAATTTACGGCGCCGGCGGCGTGCGTGGTTTGGAGGCGTATCAATCAGGCTGTTTGATCTCGCCCGATGGCTACGTGCTGACGATTTTCAGCCACGTGCTCGATTCCGACACGATTACTGTCACGCTGGACGATGGCCGGAAAT
>DASXPQ010000136.1:0-6629 GCA_036493575.1 Pirellulales bacterium | reverse complement strand
GCTGGACCTTGCTCATCGTCCGCGACCTCGTCGCCGGCAAGCAACACTTCGACGAGTTCCTCCGCTCGCCCGAACGTATCGCCACCAACATCCTTGCGGCCCGTCTGCGCGACTTGCAAGCGCACGGGCTGATCGACAAAGTGCCCGATCTATCCGATCAGCGCCGCTCCGCCTACCGCTTCACCAAAGCAGGCCTTCAGCTACGTGAGCTCCTCGGCCACATCGCCGGCTGGGGCCACAAACATCTGCCGTCGACCAAGATCCTCAAAGGAATCAACTCGCCACACTCGTGACCGCCGGATTGTGCTTGGCGCTCCTCACCATCTGCCCTTCCCAGTCGTAGCTGAAATAGGCTCAACCCTTGTCGCCGACTGAACGCTGGCTCCATACCCTTTCGCTCACGACGCGACTTTACTCGTGTTTTTTCCGTGCACCAGCAGCCAGAATATCATGCCGTGTGTGATCAGCAGGCCTGGCACGACCACGGTTGGAATGAAAAACGCGGCGCCAAGCATTTCGGCGTCAAGCCGGACCTGTGCTCCGTGAACGAACGCCAGAAGCAGGTCGGCCGTACCCCACACGTTAAATATCCACACCAGCAGCGTGGCCCAAGCCACACGGCGAGTGAGTGCTATGACCGCCGCAACTGCCAGAATCGCCGCAATCAGGTCGCCGTAGGCGGCCGGAGCAGCAAAGGTCCGAGGAAGCCCGCCAGAAACAACGCCGGGCACGAGAAAGCTAAGGCCGATAAATCGAAACGCGTGCGGCGCGACAAGCCCCCGCAAGGCGCTGTTGCGATCGACGAACACAAGACGCGGCCAGATGTAAATCGCAGTCACCAGACCGAAGGCCACAAAGCCCATCAGGACGCTGATGCCAAATAGGGCTCGAGTATCCATCATGTCTCGGCTCCGGTTAGGTCTTCAACCGCTCAAGTATCCCCTTCGCGTGGTCCCGGCGGTCGCCCAGTGCAATCAGCGGCGTAATTCGCGTCTCGGCAAGTGGCCAGATGGGTAAGCTGGTAACCATTCGGTCAACGTCTTGCAGCGAATCCGCTTGCACGATGAATCTCAACGCAACACGCCCCAAAACGGGACCGCCGGCCAAAATCTTCTTTTCTGCAACAAGCTGCTCGGCTAGCGCAATTGTCGGGAAGATGATTTGTTCAATGAACTCCCGACCCGTCTCAGGCGTCAGCAGCGGGCCCGACTTCACGTGATCTATTTCAACCAAGAAAATCATCCAACCCTCCAATCGCTCGCCGCTCTCCACTACCCACTTTGATTCTACGGCCAGAGTCAATGGGGTAAGAGACGAACAATTTCTTGGCACTCCAGCAATCCACTTCGCAACCACAAGTTGGCCCAATTCTCAAATTGACAACTTACGATACATCCGTATACTACACGGCAACTACCCCACTTTGTTCTTTGGCAATTTACCAACATCGAGCGCCCAGCACTGCTTCTGCGCGCTCGACTGGAGCCGGTCCAGCTCCCCGGTTTTCGGTTTAGCGTCCCACGGTTTCCGGCGCACCGATCAACTGGTGCGCCAGAAACCGACGGCCCAATCGCGCTGAAATCGAACGCGACTTTTGTCTTTTCGTGATTACTTTCGCAACTCGTTTGCTTCCCGAAACTTAGCCAACCTCCAAACGCTCATTTCGGACCGCGAAAAACAAAAACCGCTCGACTTTTGTCCGTCGCGTGCATCACGGTTCGCACGATTCTCCGAGGATTTCCTTTCAGCCGATGGACAGAACGAGCCGACTTTTGTACGAGAAAAAAATTCCCTGTGTTTCGTGTACAAAACTCCCGACTCCCACTCGGCAAATCACGGAGCAACCGCATTCGTTTTGCCAATTTTGTCTGCCAGCCGCCCATGCGGAACACGTCATAAAAACGCGCATTTTCGCCCATTTAGCCTGGTTTTGCCTCATTTTCTGTCGCTGCACGACAAGCGGGCAAAACAAGCCAGTTTTACGGGCAGCTTTCCACGCGATGGTAAATTTTCTCACGACTCAAAAACATAATGCGCATAATTATTCTGGCCGTTAATCGGTTGCCACATCGGAACTTAGTTCGATGTTATCGCATGCTAAGGCGGCATCGTGTGCGTGGGACGTTCGATTGGCACGGGCATTGCAAATAGAGGCGAGCGTAAGCAAAAGAAAAACGAAACAGAAAACTTAATAAACAGAAGACGAAAGGATTGCGGCCAGGAAATTCAATCAGTAGCGAGGACAGGCGGAATCCTCACTAGTGCGACGAGCGCGAATTGAATCGGTGAACTTTTTTAGATTGTTGATTCAATTGGCCACGTTTGCACGGTCCGCCTGATAGCTGAGTCGCCTTACACGCCATAACGGATTGATCCAAAGGACGAAACTCATGCCTCACTCGCAAACCATCCAAGATTCTGATCGCGCGTTGGAAGACCGCGTTACTCGATTCCTGGAAGCCAAACATGTTCCTGCCTTGCGGTATTTGGAAGTGAAAGCCCAGGCGGGTGTGGTGACGCTGACTGGCCGCGTCTATACGTTTTACGAAAAACAATTGTGTAATCAATGTTGCCGACGCGTGGCGGGTGTGCGGCAACTCATCAACGAGGTTGATGTAATTGGAACCATGCCTGGGGCTGCCGTTGTTGCCTAACGCTCCTCCCTCACTCCCCCGAGGGCGGCCCCAGGCTTCTTATTCGCTCAGGGCTACGGTGCCATCTGATAGATTCAGATGGTCCGGAGCCCGGCAAGGAAAGAAGCTGCTGCATTTCACCGGCCCGTGAAGTGCAGCTAGTTTTGATCGTAATGTCGCGGTGATTGTTGGACGTCCGGCATGCTCAGAACCTTTGGAAGCAAGGTTCGGCAACTGGCGTCCCGCTCACCGCGGCAAACATTTCTGCGTGTGCCAATAAGAGTCGAATTTAGATTCCACTCTTTCGCACCGGCTCAGGCAATTCCTCCGGAGCAGTCAGCGAAGTCTTTACGGCAGCCGACGAAGTGCTGACGGGTCGATGCGTCGGATTGCCGATCGCAATTCGGGCCGTGTCGATTGCCTGGCCTGATCGAAGTGCTTCGAAAGCCAACTCCCAGGCTGACCCTGACGAGCTGAGATTTTCTACAATTGGGTGTGCGCTCGGTGGGCTTCGCTGCAGCGCCAAATAATTCGCCAGCAGTGTGTGCACTTCCTGGAATTCGGGTAGCGAGGCGATCTGTCGATATTGCTGATCTCGATTTGCTGCATCAAAGTGGCGCAGCACGACGGTCAAGCTGTCTTTGTTAATTGCGTTAATTGCATCCTGCGCGGCTGGCTCGGACAGCACTTCACCGGGCTGCACTGCCAGATAACGTTGCCAGCTCTCGCTGGTTTCGAATTGATCCAAAGCCTTATCGAGTTTAGCTGCGGACTTTGTCAGTTGTCGCCAAGTAGGTTGGCTCTTCAGTCGATGCGTCGTTTGGCTCAGTTGGTTTGGTGCTCTGCCGTAGTCGGCATAGGCTCCGCACTCACAACAACAACGGCCCAAATCCACGACGATATTAACGAACGGAGCACAAACGTGAACCTGCCGCCAGTTCCACTGGACCCGAACGAATGGCGCGACAACTGTGCCGGGCCAAATTGCAATTTCGGCTTGGGCAGTCTGTGACCTAATCGTGGCGAAACAGAGTGTCGCAATTAGGACCACGGTAGAAAGCAATTTACACTTCATCGCACACCTCCTTGGCGATTGGCCACCCAAGTAATTCTATACCAGGAGGGGCGATCGGAAGAGAGGCAATTGTGCGATTGGATGCTATCAAATTACCGTTGTGGAGCCTTCGGTTGTTGTTTGTCGGGGTCTTCCGTTCCGGCACCCTCGGCTGGCTGTGGCGTGGAATCGGCTTGAACCTGTATGCCATCGACTGTCGCGGATGCTGGCATCGCTGGTTCCGACGGGTTAGCGGCGGCGTTTGCTTTAGCTGGAGGAACAGGTCGTGTGATTTTGATTGCGCCTGGCGTGTCAAGTTTGAGTTGGATGGTGCTGGCGCCTTGCACGTCTTCCAATGTGACCGCAGGACCTGTCAAAGTTACCGTGCTGTGGAGAGAACCGTCGGAGACTGAAACCAAATCGTCCAAGCGGCGATTGATCAGGTTGTCACGGTTCTGAGCGCGATCGGAGATTTCCTCTTCGAGCTTGTCGAGCCGCTGGCGAAGATACTTGAGTTCTTCGGACTCCTGTTTTTGGCGTTGGTCGAATTGGGTGGACAACATCTGCTTCAGTTGCGTTTTTTTATCATTCAATTCACGCTGTTGATCATCTGTTGGGTTTTCGACTGCGGATAGCTTTCTACAATCAACCGTTAAATCAGCAACAGCTTTTACGGAATCGACAATGCGGGCGTTAATCTTCATCGCAATTTGCAGCTGCTCAATGGCGCGCTGGACATTTTGAGCCCATTGATATTTGCCCTGGCCTTCCATTCGATCCACTTCGGCAGCGGTTCTTTGTTGATCGTCGCTGCTTGCGACCGCTCTTTTAAGCTGTTCGTCTGCTCGCTGACACTGCTCCATGGCACGTCTTACATTTTCTTTGGCGCGGCGATCTTGTTCGCCCAATATATGACTAATGTGTTCCTGTAGTTCTTTGATTCGATCTTCGTCTGTTGTCGAATTGAACTGTTCTACTTGTTGGAGCATTTGAAGAACTGACTTCTGAACTTCTGGCTCATTGCTGACCAACGCTGCGTAATCTCGCCAGGCTTTTTCCAAATTGCTCTTAAGTGGAGGCCCGATTGGCACTGCAGGCTGTGGTCCTATTGCTGCGTGGACACCGCTTTGGGGACTTGTTGCATCGGGAACGTCGAGTTGCTTAACGAGTGAGAGGACGGTTTCGATACCTTCTTTTGTACCGTGAATGATGATCTGGTTCGTTCGCGCATCGCCGACCATGTCGCAGCTAGGAACGAGTTTCTTTAGTTGCTGCGACAATGAAGCCGCATCGGCATGATCTAACCGGATGGTTCGATATTCCCACGGCGAGGGTTCCGCGCCCGGACCAAAAGCAAAACCAGCCCCCGGTGGCGCACCTGGCGCAAAGGATGGCGGCTGTGCAGGTGCGCTGGCCGCGGCAGTACCTGGAGCTGACGACTTTTTTGCTTGAGCGTAAACGTACGACACCGACAACAATCCATACATCAAGATCGCCAGCAGGGCGACATGCGCAGAAGTGGCTTTCATGGCTTGACCTCCTGTGTAGACGGTGGCTCGGAATGATTGGTTTGGGATTCAAGACTTTGTGGCACAACAGACGTTGAATTATCGAATGTTGCCACACGGGCTTCGAGCTGGTTGATGTCAGATTGCAACTGAGAGATTTCGACCGAGACCTCGTCTGCCCACGCTGGATGGGCGACGACGAATGACTGGCCGCCAGCGTTTTGATCCATGCGGACAACCACGGCCGATCGGCTAGGAACCACGGCCTGTAGCCGAGTTGGATGAAATTGGAAATAAATCCATCCCGCGGCCAGGATCGCGAGAATACCGAAGATTTCCAGACCGACAACCAGCGGTCGACTGGCAAGAAAAGAAGAAGCGGCGCGCCGCAAGCGCGGGGAAGTTAAAGAGTGCCAGGCGGCGCGCCGCATGGGAGTGCGGGGGGCGTGCTTTGCGACCAATTCGCTAACCACTGCGGGAAGGGGAACAGCCTCGGGCTGACGCAAATGCGCCAAGCATTGCTCCAGCAAGTGAGCGACTTGCTGAGCGGTTTGAAAGCGATCGTCGGGGCTCTTTTGATGAAGCTGCTGAACGATTGCGACCAACCACAGGGGGATTTCTGGGTTTAGTTCGCGAATCGGATGCGGCTGGGCATCGCAAATGCGCGATAGCGTGCCGTAGCTGGTTTCGGCACGAAACGGCGGGCGGCCGGTGCACATGGCATACATCACGCTGCCGAGGCTGAATAAATCACTGCGCGAATCGACCAGCTCACCACGGGCCTGTTCGGGCGACATGAATTGGGGTGTGCCGGCAATCACGCCCGTGCGCGTAAGACTGGCGTCATCGACGGCGCGGGCGAGGCCGAAATCGGTAATTTTCAAACGTTCCACGCCGTCTTCGAGCATGACGTTGGCGGGCTTGATGTCACGATGAACCAAGCCCTGGGCGTGCGCGGCAG
This sequence comes from Pirellulales bacterium, assembly GCA_036493575.1. GTDB lineage: Bacteria > Planctomycetota > Planctomycetia > Pirellulales > JADZDJ01 > DATJYL01. The sequence goes on along the minus strand of DASXPQ010000136.1, from coordinate 473 downwards.
AAAGGCCGGTGGCAATTTGGACGGCGATGCGCAGAATTTCGGAAACGCCTAGTGGGCCGTGGGCATCAAGCCGCTTTTGCAGCGACGATCCCCGCAAATACGGCATGACGAAGTAGGGGAGGGGGCCCGAGTCGGCGACGGCATGAATGGCGACGACGTTTTCGTGCACCACGGAAGCGGCGGCACGGGCCTCGCGCGCAAATCGCTGACGGGCGGCGCCACTGGTGGCCAGTTGGGGCGCGAGAACTTTGATGGCGACATAGCGATTTAAGGCCGGATCGAGCGCTTTAAGGACCACGCCCATGCCACCCCGGCCCACGACGCCAGCGATTTCGTATCCGCCCAAACGGCCGAGCATGCGTGGATCGTCGGTGGGAGCGAGGGCGGACAGCACGGTGTCGACGGCTTCACGGCGATTGGATTCGGCGGAATCGATGTCCGCAGTAACGCCAGCATGGCTTGCCGAAACGGGT
>DASXPQ010000135.1:0-6755 GCA_036493575.1 Pirellulales bacterium | reverse complement strand
CTATTGTCGCTGATTGTGGTTGTGAAAATGGGAGACCCCGGGGCCATTACGGTGGGCAGCCTATTCGGCCGACATAAGATGGCGCCAAAGTTAAGTCCCGGTAAGACCTGGGAAGGGGCCGGCGGAGCGATGTTATTTGCCGTCGGTGGATCATGGGTCGTTTTCCATTTGCTGCGTCCGCGGCTAATTTCGGGCGAGATACCGGCGCCAGCGTTATGGCAATGGATTTGTTATGGTCTGCTGGTGGGTGTGGCCGGAATGTTAGGCGACCTGGCCGAATCGCTTCTTAAGCGTGATGCAGGCCAGAAGAATTCAAGCGCCTGGATGCCTGGATTGGGCGGCGTGCTGGACGTGTTGGATTCAATTCTGTTCGCTGCGCCGGTTGCCTATCTGTGTTGGGCTGCTGGACTCGTGCACTAACCCGAGGACGAGTGAGTCGTGAATTGCGCGAGGCTACGTGGTTCGGCGCGGCCAGGTCGCTGAACGGATTTCCTACAATTGCCGTAGCAAATCGTGGGAGAAAATTGCGGAAGTCCGCAGCGCACTTTCTTCAACCGGCGACGTGAGAAATGCCATTGAGGAAGTGGTATTTATTTTAGCCGACAGATTACGTGATGCCGCGTTGGGTACGGAAAACCGCGGATAATTTTTCCTTGACCATTAAATGCTCGGTGTGTCGGATCGTGGTCGCGGTGTTCTCTAAAATGCACTCGGCGTTTGATGCACCGGGCTCTATGGTTGGGCCATCCGGTTGATAGAAATCATTATCACCCCAACATTTCGTTCCTCTAGTTCATCTGCGTCGCATGCAAACGAATTTGGACTTAATGAAAATGATTGGCTGGCAGGCGCTTGATTTGGCGCCGGCGGACGGAGTTGAGGATGGCACGGCGGCGAACGACCGATTTTGGTCATGCTGCTTCCTGGGGATTAACGTTGTCTCCGGAGTTACTGGCGACAGTGAAAAACGAGCGAATTTGCGCCGTCCGGCTCCGGGACGGTTCCCAAGTGTGGTGTGCCTGGGCAGTGTTCTAACGATTATGCCAAGAGCGCTGGGCTAAATCCGGACCGATTTTCGTTGGTCCCGTGGCCTTCTTTACCGCCCAACTATAGCAGCCGCAACCAGTTGCGCGGTTCCGATTCATGCTTGGTGGTCCGCTAGCTAAGGGATCGGTTATAGTTAGGTATTGGTGGCTTTAAGGCCGCCGTTGAATATTGACGGTTACTGCGCAGCGAACAATCCGGTAGTTGCTAATGGGCCGGCGCGCATCGTCGGGGCCCGGTTGCTCGCCCTGGTTCTCGCATGACGCAGGATTCCTCTGGGCCGGCAGGCTGAATGACACAAAATACCATCTCGGTTTTAGATTCTAAAACTCTCCTTTCGCTCTTTGGGCCGCGCGATCAGCATCTGCGGAAAATTCGCTCTGCGCTGGGTGTTGAAATCTCCGCTCGTGACGGCCGGATTCGCATCGAAGGTGAAGAGCCGGCGGTGCTGCAAGCCACGGGTGTGTTTGAACAGCTTCGAGCAGTGGTCGAGAAACAAGGCAGCGTTGAAGCCAGCGACGTGGAGCGCGCTTTAGCTTCGGTCACCGGGGACCAAGAAGTTCCGGAACATCCGGCCATTGGCGTAATGCATGCCGGACGGCAAGTTCGGGCGCGGACTCCCGGCCAGGCTGAATATATTAGCGCGATGGCCAAGCACGACTTGATATTGTGCGTCGGCCCGGCCGGTACGGGCAAAACCTATTTGGCGGTCGCGATGGCAGTGGCGGCATTGAAGCAGGAACGGATTCGCAAAATTGTGCTGGTGCGCCCGGCGGTTGAAGCCGGTGAAAGTCTTGGGTATCTGCCGGGCGATTTGCAGGCCAAAATCAATCCGTATTTGCGGCCGCTGCTGGATGCGCTGCGTGAAATGATGGATTACGATCAGGTCCGCCGTTTTACGGAACAGGACGTGATTGAAATGATTCCGCTGGCATATATGCGGGGCCGCACGCTGAACGACGCGTTTATCATTCTGGACGAAGCACAGAATACGACCGTGGCCCAAATGAAAATGTTTTTGACGCGGATGGGGACGAATTCGAAGATTGTTGTCTCGGGAGATACCACGCAGGTCGACTTGCCGCCCCATGTGCTAAGCGGGTTGGTCGACGCAGTGGACCGACTGAAAGGCATCGAGGGCACATGCGAAGTGCATCTAACAGGGCGTGATATTGTTCGCCACCGGCTGGTACAGGAAATTGTCCGTGCCTATGACGAGGACCCGAAACGGAAACCGTAGCAATGGGAGCAGCAGCGAATCGTATTGTCTAAGCGATTCAGGTTCATGAGCATGTCGATGGGCAACCAAAAAAAAACTCGTTTAGAGCGCGTCGCTGCGCTGGAACTGCCGCCTAATTTGGCGGACCGGTTCCTGGGCAGTTTGCAACGTGGCGATGTTTGGCTGCGCATCGGTTTGTGCGTTATCGCGGCTGTTTTTCTGTGGGTTGTGACCAGTGCGTGGGCTCCACCGTTTTCCTATCGCAGCGGTTTTGTGCCGTCGCGCGACATCACCGCGCGGGTGGAGTTCAGGAAATTCGATCCGGACACAACGAGGGACGCTCGGCGGAAAGCGGAGAACCAAGTTACGTTTGTTTATTCGCAGGATCCATCGTCCCTGGTACAGCTCCGCGGTGCGCTCAAGAACAAATTGGTCGAGATTAGCAATGCGCCTACTTTGGACGCGCTGAAGTCGGGCGTGTGGAAGGAATTTACGCCACCGCCGATGCCCAATGTTGAGCCGCCCAGCAGCGCGGAGCAAGAAGCTGAGTACGAGCAATTTCACAATTCGGTGGGAGATCAGGAAAAGCAGGATCGGGCATTCAAGGCGATTGACGCGGCGTTTGCGCCATTGGAACAAAAGGGAGTGATCGACAAGTTAGCCCAAGAACATGATGAAGGAAATCAAAACGAGATTTATGTTCATCCGGCTGGTTCGCCTTTATTTCCACAGGCGGTGCCAGTCTCCGATGCATTGCTTGCGGGCGCTGCCTCAAAGTTGTTCGATCGGCTGAAGGAAGAGCTTAATTCGCCTGAGATGGCGCAGCGGTTGTTTTATTGGATCAAGCCCAAACTAACCACTCCGTTAGTGCCTACCTTGACGCTGGATGTCGATGCGACGAAAGCTGCTCAGGAAGATGCCACCAAGAAGGTGCCGGATCAATACAAGCTGTATCCGAAAGATTCTCTAGTCAAAAAAGCGAATCGACCACTGTTTCGCGATGACTTGGATTTGCTCAGGCTTGAGTACGACGCTTACGTGAACTCGCTCTCGATGAGTGAATCAATTACCCGGTCGCTGGCATTCTTCGGGATGTTGCTGGCGATGTTTACACTGAGCGGGTTTTACATTTTGTACAGGGCCCCCCCAATCTTTCAGAACTTGGGGCGTTTTAGTGCGATGCTGGGAATGTTTGTGGCGGCCGTTACACTGGCGACCATGACCAAAGACGACGCTTGGCGAGCTGAGTCGGTGCCGATCATGCTGTTCGGGATGACGGTGGCGCTGGTTTACAACCAAGAGTTGGCTTTATTGTTGACGGCCGCGCTGGTGCTGGTGGTGGCCGTGGTAGTGCTCGATGAGGATTTATCGTCATACATCACGCTCATGAGCGCGGCGGTTGCGTCGATTTTGCTGCTGGGACACATTCGCAGTCGCAGTAAACTGATTTACGTGGGAATTTGCGCGGCGATTATTGCGATGCTCACGGAAATTGGCGATAGTACCCTGGCGGGCCAGCCGCTGAAACAAACCTTGATCGTTGACGTGCCGCCGGTAGGGTGGTGGGCGGTTGCCGCGGGTTTTTTGATGACTGGGTTACTGCCGTTTATTGAAAAAACGTTTGGCGTGCTGACCGATATTAGTCTGTTGGAAATTGGCGATATTTCTCACCCGGTGCTGCAGGAATTGGTTCGGCGGGCCCCAGGCACCTACAACCATTCGATTAATGTGGCCGCGATTGGTGAGGCGGCTGCCGAAGCCATTGGCGCGCGGGGACTATTAGTACGAGTAGGCGCCTATTTCCACGACATTGGCAAAATGCTTAAGCCACAGTATTTCGCTGAAAATCAAGGGCAGGGCTCACCGAGCTTGCATGAGACACTGCTGCCAGCGATGAGCAGGTTAATAATTGTCGCCCACGTCAAAGACGGTGCCGACCTGGCCCGCCAACATCATTTGCCGCAGCCGATCATCGATTTCATTGAACAACATCACGGCACAACGTTGGTTGAGTATTTCTTCCGTCGGGCGGCCCAGCAGAGCGAATCCGATCCTAGCCGCGGTGAAGTTGAGGAGCATTCTTTCCGATACCCGGGTCCAAAGCCGCAGACGAAAGAAGGCGGCGTGCTGATGCTGGCCGATGCCGCTGAAAGCGCAAGCCGAACACTTGTCGACCCGGCTCCAGCTCGCCTGGAAAGCCTGGTACGCGATTTGGCGATGTCGCGCCTCTTGGATGGCCAATTTGACGATTGTGGGCTGACGCTGCAAGAAGTGCACATTGTGGAGGATAGCTTGGTGAAATCGCTAACGGCGGTCTACCATGGACGAGTGCGCTATCCCGACCAAAGAACCGCTTAATGCCCCCACGAGATAAATCCGGCATGAATGCTTCGATCCGCACGTCTGATGTTCGGCTATCAGATGCGCGAGTTGATGCGATCATTGTCGAAATTGCCAATCAGCAGTCGCGCGCACCGGTAAATGAAAATCGCCTGCGAGAAGGTGTGCTGGCTGTGATTGCCGGAGAAGGTTTACCGCGAGCGAATATTTCGCTGGCGGTGGTTGACGATTCAGCAATCCAAGAACTCAACCGCCGATTCCTCGAGCATGATTGGCCGACGGATGTGCTCAGTTTTGTTCTGGAACAAGGCGACGGCTTTGTCGAGGGAGAAATTATCCTTAGTGCGGATACCGCTGCAGAAGCTGCTGGCCGCTACGGTTGGCGAATCGACGATGAAATGCTGCTATACACGATCCATGGCGCCCTACATCTGACGGGCTACGACGATCGATCTTCGGCCGATCAAACAGCCATGCGGCAGCGAGAGGCTTTTTACTTGGCCCAGTTTGGTCTATCTCCGCGGTTTGAGGAACGGCAGCCGTGAACAGCAGCGCGCTAATTTGGATGAGCCTGGCTACATTGGCACTGGGCGGTTTTGCGGCAACGGCAGCGCAGGCGTTCCGCGATTTTTCTCGTGCGTATTTGCGCGAGCTGTTGCGTCAGCGAAATCAGCTGCCAAGGTTTGATGAAATCATCGAACATCACCGGCAGGCGGCGCTGGGCGCCGAAAGTTTGCGGGTATTCGCCACGGCCGGAGCCGTATTCGCGGCGGCAGCATTTTTATGGCATTCGCACCCTGAGCAATATTCCTGGCCGGCGGCAATCCTCGTTACGGTTACGGAAATAATCGGCGGGGCGGTTATTTTATGGCTGGCCATTGTGTGGCTGCCCGCAATCCTGGTCCGGATTTGGGCCGAGCCGTTAATTGCCCGCACGTGGCCGATTTGGCGCTTTTCGGGCAAGTTATTGGCACCATCGGCTGCAGGGACCGATTTAGTGGAACGTGCCGTTCATCGTATCTCCGGCAAAGAGCAAGTAACGCTGTCTGAGCAGGAACAGGAATTGGAAGAAGAAATCCGGGAAGTGGTGACCGAAGGACAGCGTGAGGGGCTGATTGAAGAAGACGCGCGAGAAATGATCGAAAGCGTCATGGCCCTGGGCGAGGTAGTTGTCTCGGAAATTATGACGCCGCGGACCGATATGATATCGCTGCCCATCAGCCTGTCGTGGGAGGAAGCGTTGCAAGAGGTTATTAAGTCGGGCCACACGCGTTTGCCGGTATATGGAGAAAGCCATGACGAAGTGGTGGGAATTCTGCACATCAAAGATATGCTTCAGGAATTGGCCCGCGGTGCACATGCGGGCCGCCGTCCCATTGCCGAATTACTGCGGCCGCCGTTTTATGTTCCTGAGAGCAAGCCGGTCGACGATTTGTTGCAGGAATTTCAGCGCAGCCGCAACCATATTGCGATAGTGATGGACGAATTTGGCGGGGTGTCTGGGGTGGTAACGATTGAAGACGTGCTGGAAGAAATCGTGGGTGAAATTGCCGACGAGCATGACGACGCGAGCGGCGACGGTATCAAGCTCATTGACGAGCATTCCTGCGAGGCGTCCGCGCATGTGCATACCAGCGAGATCAACGAGCGGTTCGGGCTACATCTGCCCGAGGACGAGCATTTTGACACGATTGGCGGCTTTGTGTTCCACCAATTGGGCCGGATTCCGCACGTTGGGGAAGAATTAATCTTCGACGGCGTAAAAATCAAGGTGCTCGAGGCGGCTCGACGCCGCATCCACCGTGTGGCCATTGAAGTCTTGCCACCAGCGGAAACAATACCGGAAGAATCGACGAATGCAGTCGCTGAGAAAGCGGACGGCTAGTCGGTTGGGGTATTCGTCGTTTGTATTTCCGGACTTCGAGCTTCCATTGCCATGTCTTCTGAAAAAGCCACCGCGCTGGTGCTGAAAGTGGTTGAATTCAGCGAAACCAGCAGCATCGTGACCCTGTTTACCAGCGAATTTGGCAAGATACAGGCTTTGGCCAAAGGTGCGCGCAGGCCGAAGGGGCCGTTTGAATCCGCACTTGACCTTCTAGCCCTGTGTCGCATAGTGTTCCTCCGCAAATCGTCCGGGGCACTCGACCTGTTG
>DASXPQ010000134.1:0-7166 GCA_036493575.1 Pirellulales bacterium | reverse complement strand
AAAAATGTTGCCGATGCCGTATTCACCGGCAGCCGGCAATTGAATTCCCAATTCCCCAAGCTTGGCCCGAAAAAACGCGTCCGGCATTTGGATCAGAATCCCGGCGCCATCGCCGGTCAAAGGATCGCAACCGCAGGCGCCGCGATGCGTTAGATTGACCAGAATTTCCAGCCCCTGCCAGACAATTTGATGGCTCTTTTCGCCGTGCATATTGACGACAAAGCCCACGCCGCAGGCATCGTGCTCGAAGGCCGGATCGTACAAGCCTTCGCACTGGCGCGGATCGTGTGGAAATTGCGACTGCATAACCGTTACCTATCTGTTGATTCGTTAATTGGTTGTTTCCCTACACACCATTGATTTGTTTGGAGCTTCGCGCTTCAATGGGCCGCGGACTGAGCAATCAGTGCGGCATTTCCGTTAGAACTGGAATCCCCATTGCCGTTATGATCGTGCCCGTTGTGCACTGTAGCCAGCAGTTCAAGTTGCGAATCGCCAAGGTGCGTTTGGTTCTGCGATTCACGACGTAACAATTCAATAAACCGCCGCGCGGTAACCCCCAAATCTTTGCCTCGGCGGTGGATAATTCCCAAGGGACGAACCAGTTCGTGACCCGCTAGCGGCACGATTGCCAAAGTGCCAGTTTCGGCTTCTCGCACCACCGTCGGTGCCGGCAGCAGGCTTACTCCAGCACCAATTTCGACAGCCCGTTTAATTGTTTCAATATTGTCGAATTCCATCACCACGTTCACGTCGCTCCGGTGTTCAAACAGCACCCGATCGATTTCGCGGCGAATGGTTAAATCCGAATCGAAGCCGACAATCGGCTCGCCGGCTACTTCTGCCAACGATACCTGTTGCCGCTTCGCAAACGGGTGCGTCCGCGCACAGACAAGCACCATCGGCTCCTGTCGCCATCCAATCGCCTTGATCGTTCGCGATGGCTTGGGATAGCTAACCAGGCCGAGGTCTGCATGGTCGGTTTCCACGGCCTCATAAACTTTGTGCGGGTGCAAGTATTCCAATCGCACATTCGCTTTCGGATACAGACTCAAAAACTCGTGCAGATATCGATCCATGTGGTGCAGGCCCACCGAGTAAATCGAAGCCACGCGCAATCGGCCTGCCACTTCATCGTGAAAGGTGCGGACGCGATCTTCTAATGAGAAATAGCGCTCCACCAGCTTTCGACAGCCGCCGTAATAGATTTCGCCTTCAGGCGTCAGCGTGAAAGGTCGCTTGGATCGATCGATCAACTTGGTCCCTAAGTGCCGCTCCAATTGGTTCACCACCTGGCTGGCGCCGGACTGCGAAATTCCGTTTTCCTCAGCGGCGCGCGAAAAGCTGCGTCGGCCGACGACATCGCAAAACACTTTCAGCGACTTTAGGTGCATGGAATCACCGGGGTATGCCTAAACCGAGGATTACAAAAACAAATACCGACTCCGTACAGTATTTGCAAGAGACATACTAGAGTAAGAATGTTGTCGACAGCAGTCAAGCCGCTAGCAAGAAAAAATCAGAAGAACTTGTCAAACATCACATTCTGTAAATAGCTATGATATGCCATGTAACTCATTTACTAATAAACAGTTATGGAAAAATTGCAGCCGCATAGGATTACCCGGGCTGATAGAGTGTCAGGCAGTCAGGCCAACATCTGCGATTTAGCAGCCGGTGCTTGCCCCAAACGCACAAGGTCTTTGGGCTAAGCCGCTCGATGCCTAGCGTTTTCGGCTGACACGCTCAGCCAATTTGGCAATGACGGCGGCAAATTCTTTGCGCCGAGCGGTGAATTCCGCGACCATTTTTGTCCCTGGGGATTGCACATATTCCAGGACAATTCTTTCAGCTTCCGCGAATTCACCCGCCACCCCGGGAAGTTCGTCCGCGATTTCCAGCGGCACCTTCGTCACGCCGTTCAGGTCGCCGTGCAATAAATCGCCGTTGTTCACAGCCAGGCCCCCCACCCGCACCGGCAATCCGACGTGCAAAATGTGGCAATAAGCATGGGAGCATATGGTTCCGCCCGTGAATGCCGGGTAGTTCAATGCCCTAACTTGTTCCAGATCGCGGCCGGCGCCGGAAGTAATGATTCCAACAGATCCAAACGCGCGATACGTCGAGCACATGACTTCGCCAAACGTGGCCGCAACTGCCGGATCGTCTAAATCCTGAAACACTACGACCGCCGGACCGGGCAACTCTGCAAACCGTGCCACTTGCTGTTCCATGCTGCTATATGCATCCCCGGCGACAGGGGCCGCATCGCTGCGAAAGGAGGCCGTAGCGGCGAATCCGACCATCGGCGGGAACTCAGGAAATACAGCCTTGATGCGGCCATCCATATAACCGCAGTTTCTTGGCACCACTTCAAACAATTCAATCGCGTTGCTGATGGTTGGCGTGTCGAACTTGGCGAGAGCTCCGAGGGTGACTGATTTAATGGTCATTGGGATTCCTAAATCACTGTCCAATCAATAGTTAGGGGCCATCTGCGATACCATCGTAGCGGAAGCGCGTCACATTTTCAGCCGGGGCATGACGGGCGTTACGAACCTCCAACTACAGAAACACGCAATCCATGTGCAATTTCCTTGACGCCCGTGTAAAAGCTCGATATTTTCATAATTGTGCATATACACTGCAACAGATCGGGGTGCACCATCTTTAACAGTTACTCCAGACAAAAAGGTGTTTGTATGCGCGTAGTTTTTTGCACATTAAAAGTTTCTCTTAGCCTCGCAATCTGTGTCCTTGGGTCTGCCACTGCAATGGCGGCATCCTACGACGACAACGCCAATGACTTATCCAACAGCCAGGCTTCACCGACACCGTTTTCTTTGACGTTGGGGGCCAATTCCATCATCGGATCGGTAGGGGGTGCGAATATCCAGGGTAGTAATCAGGACTGGATTGCGATTACAGTTCCGGCCGGAATGCAGATGACTTCGTATGTAAACGCTGCCTACTCCGGTGCTGACGCACAGGGTTTCACCGGTTTTCAGTTTGGTTCGCCATTTGTAGGACTTCCAGGCACGGCCGGTCCCTATGCTGGCTATGCACATTTTGGCACCGGTGCACAAAATCCAACTGTTCCAACATCTACTGTTGGCGTTGATCTGTTGCCGCTAATGGCGAATCCATCGGTGGCTGCGGGCGCAAGCGGATTTACTCCGCCTCTTGGCCCCGGAACGTATGCGTTTCTGATTCAGCAAACCAATTCGAATGCAGTGATCGCCTATGAATTCGACATCAACACTGTGCCCGAACCCGGCACGCTGTGTTTGTTGGGGTTGGGAGGATTGGGGCTGTTGGCGCCCACGATTTCGCGAATTCGGCGCAAATTATAAGTTGTAAGCGCATCAACTTAAAAAATTGCAAGCGACTCATGGACGCTTCAAATGTTTCACATTTAAAATCGCGCACAAAAAAGCCCAGGGATTCTGGCCCCTAGGCTTTTATTATTGGCGAACCGATCGAATTATGACTTGCGGCTCAAGGCGCCCCCCACCAGGCCCAGAAATCCGATTGCGGCCAGAGCGAAGCTGCCGGGCTCGGGCACGTTCGTGAAATTGATGACATCGCCGCCGTTGAGCAAATTAGTTTGCAAATAGTCGAGATACGCAATTGAACTTTTCTGGCTGGAACCAAGGCCAAATTGAATGCTGGTTACTTTGGCGCCGGCGCCGAACAACAGCGGACCCCAGGTAGCGTCATTCGCCCAGTCATCTAGCGTCTTATCGGTGCCGACAGCACCGCCAGGAGCAGTGTAGTAGGTGTTCCCGGCCTGACCGAACAGAAACCAGGTGCCGCTGTCATGATCGACATTCACCGTGGACCAGGCGTTATCGGAGGTAGCCGGAGTATACACAAGCACCAGGTCCCAGGCCGATTCGCCGGATCGGGTGGCTGTAAAAGTCGCTTGCGATTGGCCCGAACCAGTGCCCCAATTGGTCGATTGAATGCCTAGTTTGAAAGCCAGCGTCCGGGTTGTAGGATTCGGTTGCCCGTACCACTCGTATTGTGCTGAGAATGTAGTCAGCGAAGCGCCGGTGGCAAAGCCGCTTGAAATGTCGATCACGCTATAGTTCGACTTGCCGCTATTGCTACTGGTGCCGTCCATCGAAACGGCGCCGCCGTAGGTTGAACCTGCGGGACCCGCCACGAACTGGATCTGCGAGGCGATGGCAGTGTCGTCGGCTGCCGTGGGAACCTGGCCGGGATTGCCGGCGTGTGTATCGTTAATGCCGACTAGGTTCACGCCCCCGGCATTGCGAGTATCGTCTGACAGCCAACCCTGATCGCCGAATGCGCTGACATTGACCAGCGCGGCGCGGGCGGTGAGTGAAAGGAAACTAACAGTCGCCACAGCAAGCAGCACGGTGCGGGCAGAACGAAGCATTTCATATCTCCTGGCAAAGAAGTAATTCTGGAAATCCTGTGCCTCCTCTCTGCCAGCGAGTCGAGCATTATACGGCAGCGGTGGCTTCGTCCGCAAATACCCTCTTGCCCGATCTATCCTCTCGTCGTATCTGTAAATGGTGGCGCAAGTTACAAAAAAGCCCAAGAGACTTAAGTCCCTGGGCTTTATGTGGTTTTTAGTGCGTCCTGCGGACGCAGCCTTTTGAACCGTCCAAATCACATGTCATAGTACAAGCAGAATTCGTACGGATGGGGCCGCAGCCGCATGGCGTCGACTTCGTTTTTCATCTTGTACGAAACCCACGTATCAATCACGTCCTTCGTGAACACGTCGCCCCGCAACAGGAACGCGTTGTCGCGTTTCAATGCCTCCAGGGCCTCTTCCAAGCTGCCTGGCGTCTTGGGCACTTCGGCCAATTCCTCGGGCGAAAGGTCGTAAATGTCCTTGTCCAACGGCTGACCCGGGTTCAACTTGTTCTGAATCCCGTCGATCACGGCCATTAACATGGCCGCAAATGCCAGGTAAGGATTGCAGCTCGGATCGGGGCAGCGGAACTCAATCCGCTTGGCCTTCGGACTCGGGCTATACATCGGAATGCGGCATGAGGCCGATCGATTCCGTTGCGAATATGCCAAATTCACCGGCGCTTCGTAGCCCGGCACCAATCGCTTGTAGCTATTGGTCGTCGGGTTGGAGAAAGCCAGGATCGACGACGCGTGCTTCAGCAGGCCGCCGATGCCAAACATCGCCATTTCACTTAGGCCGGCATAACCACTTCCGGCAAACAACGGGTTACCACCCTTCCACAGTGAGATGTGCGTATGCATGCCCGACCCGTTATCCGCGAACAGCGGCTTCGGCATGAACGTCACGGTCTTGTTGTACTTCTTCGCAACGTTCTTGATGATGTACTTATAAATCATCACCTGGTCGCCCATGCGCACCAATTCGTTGAACTTCATGTCGATTTCGCTCTGGCCTGCCGTCGCTACTTCGTGGTGTTGTGCTTCCACGTCGATCCCGCAATCGATCATCGTCTGCATCATCTCATTGCGGATGTTCATCAAAGCGTCGGCCGGCGGCACCGGGAAATAGCCTTCCTTGTAGCGAATCTTGTAGCCCAAGTTCGGCTTCTCATCGCGGCCCCGGTTCCATTCGCCTTCGACGCTATCCAGGTGATAGTAGCCTTCGTGCTGGTTGTAATCGAACCGCACATCGTCGAAGATAAAAAACTCCGCTTCCGGACCGATGAAGCACGTGTCGGCAATGCCCGTGCTCTTCAAGTAATTCACGGCCTTACGGGCCACGTTCCGCGGGTCGCGGCTGTAATCCTCGCGCGTAATCGGATCTTGAATGTTGCATACCATCACCAGCGTCGGCAGGGTGGTGAAGGGGTCGATAAACGCCGTTTCCGGCTGCGGCACAACGAGCATGTCGCTCTCGTTAATGGCTTGCCAACCACGGATGCTCGAGCCGTCGAAGCCCAACCCGTTTTCAAACACATCTTCATCCAGTTTGTTCACAGGCACCGTGAAGTGCTGCCACAAGCCAGGGAAATCCATGAACCTTAGGTCGACCGCCTTGACGTCCTTTTCGCGGCACAATGCCAACACTTCTTTGGGCTTCACAGCAGAGTCCCTTTCTCAAAAATCCAGAGGTAAAAGTAGCGGGTACAAATACGCCGGGGCACCGCAAACCGCAGCCAAACCGACTCCAACTGCTCGATAATCCGGGCGCGTGAAAAACTAAAATCCCCGCGGATTAAGCAATCATAATGCCAGAGCGAAAAGCAGCGCGCGGAGAATCCACATAATAGCGCCTAATTGAATGCTTGCAACGGGGTTGGGCAAAAATAATGAACTCTAAAACAGGCGCCAATTCCGGTCAAAAATGCCGACGATTTAAGCAGTAATAGATCAATTCTAAGGCAAACAGAACCGCCCACCGCTGCAAGCACCGGTCCCACCTTAAATATCTATAAATCACGCCTTCCCCAGCGTTTCTAGCAATGGCCCAGCAAGTTAGCGCTTCGTAACAGCCGCGCCGTAGTGCATAACGCACTTAGCAATTCAGGCTTTCCGACATTGCGGCATACAGTTTGCCTAAGTAGGGGCCAATTCAGTCGACAGTCGCCTTACAGAGTCACGGACGGCACTCTGTCCATCTAACCCGATTTGCCCTGGTTCAAAGGATCGAACCTTAAGGCAAATGCTTTTTGACTTTGTCAGGAGTTATACGTGAGCACGAGCTATAGCCCAGCCGTATCAACCAACGGCAGCGGATCAGCCGCAGCCTCCAGCAGTTCACACTCGGGAAGCAGCCACGCCGCAGCCCGCATGGCGGCAATTTCCGCCGTCACTAGTTGGCGCCCCATTTCTCCGCCGCTTAATTTTGCCGAGACGCCAGCCCACAAAATTTTTGGCTGCAATATTTTTAGCCGCAACGAAATGAAATCCCGGCTGCCCAAGCCAATTTATAAGTCGCTAATCAAAACCATCGAAGCGGGCGAAAAGCTTGATCCAACGGTCGCCGAGATTGTTTCGGTGGCCATGAAAGATTGGGCAATTGAAAGAGGCGCCACGCATTACGCTCACGTCTTTTTCCCGCTAACCGGGCTCACAGCCGAAAAGCACGACAGCTTTTTAGCGCCCGACGGCGAAGGCGGCGCCATCGCCGAATTCAGCGGCAAGGCCCTAATTCAAGGCGAGCCCGACGGTTCCAGTTTCCCCACCGGCGGAAT
>DASXPQ010000133.1:0-1606 GCA_036493575.1 Pirellulales bacterium | reverse complement strand
TCATGCCCTCGCTGAAAAACAAGCCCACTGGGCCCCTGCCGAACGCCCATTCGTGCGCGCGCGGCACAAGCGTTATGGCACCACTGATCGCCGTCAAGAGTGCCAGGAATATCGCGATAGCCAATGCTAGGCGCCAACCCGCGCGGATTCCATTCGACCCGATAAATATCCGGTGCGTGTTGCGCTGAGGTGGCGCGCTTTCGTCTTGAGGCAACGGACTCGAACCCGTTTCCGGAGGAACGGAAGTCATGGCGGATCTCCCATCGGCTGTGACGCTGGCTGTCGAGCGTCACCAAAATACTCCGCATCACCTTGCGCACCAAGTGTTTCTCGGCGGCACCTTGCCCACGCCACACCCTCGCGAGGAGGTACCGCCCGGTTGCGGTGGCTATTCCCCCGCTGCTAAAATCTTGATTCTGCTGCGCCTGGGCGAGCTGCCGTCGTTAAACGTCCTTCCAAGCAGGATGAGTGCCCGATTGCCGTCAATCAACTGTAAAAACAAGGGAGAACTTGCTTGGCCAAATATGATCTTGTGATCATCGGGAGCGGTCCCGGCGGGTATGTCGCCGCGATTCGCGCGAGCCAATGGGGGCTCAAGACAGCCGTAGTCGAAAAGGATCCGTTTCTCGGCGGCACCTGCCTGCACGTTGGCTGCATTCCCACCAAGGTGTTTTTGCACCACGCCGATATTTACGATTACTTTCAGCGCGCCGAGGAATTTGGGTTTGAAGTAAAGGACGTCAAAATCAACTGGCCCGCCATGCTCGCCCGCAAGGACAAAATCGTCAAGAAGCATGCAGGCGGAATCGGCATGCTCTTCAAGAAGAACAAAGTCGATTCCATCACGGGCTGGGGACGCATCGCCGGTCCCGGACGGGTTTCCGTCGAAAAAGACGGCAAAACCACCGAAATCGAAACTACCTACACGATGATCGCCACCGGTTCCGAGGCGCGCTCGCTTCCCGGCGTCGAAATTGACGGCAAAACGATCCTGACGAATCGCGAAATTTTGCAACTGCAAGTCATTCCCAAGTCGATGGTGGTTGTCGGATGCGGCGCCGTCGGCGTCGAGTTTGCCTCCGTATTTCGCACTTTCGGCACGGAGGTCACACTGCTCGAAGCCCTCCCTCGCCTCGTTCCTCTCGAGGACGAGGATATTTCCCCCGAACTTGAAAAAGCTTTCAAGAAAAAGGGCATCCGCGTCGAGACCAATGCCAACGTCGAGTCCGTGAAGAAAGACGCCAAGGGCGCGACCGTCACCTTTAAGGACAAGACCGGCAAGCCCCAGTCTGTTGCGGCGGAAACGGTCCTTATCGCCGTGGGGCGCCGCCCCCTCACCGAAAACATTGGCATTGAGGGCACCAAAGCAAAAGTCGAACGCGGCTACGTTCACGCCAACGAGTTCCTGGAAACGGCCGAGCCGCGCCTTTATGCCATCGGCGATATCGTTGCGGGACTCCCTCAACTCGCCCACGCGGCCTCGATGGAAGGCATCATTGCGGTTGGCCGCATGGCCGGAAAAGAAGTCCAGCCCTTCGACAAGAGGCGCTGCCCCGCCGCTACCTATTGCGAGCCGCAGATTGGCTCGGTTGGCCTTACGGAAAAG